>JAHYIW010000013.1 GCA_019429445.1 Desulfuromonadaceae bacterium | reverse complement strand
ATCCTCCCGTTCCGTTGAATAAAGCGCTATTCAATAACAGGGGACAATGGAATTACAAGACTGGTATCTTATGGCTTTAATCTTTAACTTCCGGGAAGTTGTCCTTTGATTCCAGTCATATATAACGCTGTTATTTATTTATCTATTGATGCAATCCACCCTTGTGGTACATTTAGCCCATGCCACGTTTAGCCAGACTTGATATTGCCGGGCTGCTTCAGCACGTTATAGTGCGCGGAATTGAACGGCGCGATATTTTAATGACGATTGCGACCGTCAACTCTTTGTTGCAAGATTCGTTTCCCTTCTCTCCGAAACCGGCGTCCGCTGCTATGCATGGGCACTTTTGTCAAATCATTTCCATCTATTATTGATGCCAACGACCACTCCGTTGTCGCACTTCATGCGCAGACTTCTGACCGGATATGCCGTTTCTTTCAACCGCCGGAACAAGCGTTCCGGGCACTTGTTTCAGAATCGTTACAAGTCCATCGTCTGTGAAGAAGAACCCTGCTTGCTGGAACTGGTCAGGTACATTCATCTCAATCCGTTAAGGCGGGAACGGCGAAACGCTTGGAAGAGCTGGACATCTAACCCTAAAGTGGCCATACGATTCTGCTCGGCCACCGGCAGTTGAGTGGTCAGGTGATCGACCCTGTTCTTGAGCGATTTGGCATGAGGGTCAAGACGGCGCGGCAAATTATCGAGAATTTATCGCGGATGGAATCAAAACCGGTCGCCGTGATGATCTGGTTGGAGGCGGCCTTAAACGGTGCCAGGGCGAGCGTCCAAATCACGAATATGAAAGTTACGATGAGAGGGTATTGGGTGGGGGTGTATTTGTCGATAGCCTGAAAGAGGATTTCAAGCTTCGGGAGAAGATGAAGAGAGTCGTCGCTCTCACGCAGCTGTTGACGATTGTTTCAGCCGCATTGACGCTTGATCCGGATTTAGTCAGGAAACCAAGCAAAAGCAGGGCGCCAACAGCGGCACGCGAGATCATCTGCCAACTGGCCATCTATAAATTCGGTTATACCGGTAGCGAAGTCGGGCAGTTTCTGCACTTGGTGCCGACCGGAGTTAGTCTGGCGTCAAGGCGTGGCGAGAAGATTTTGAAAGAAGATTTAGTGTCCTCGAAGGTCATCCTGAGTACAATAGAAAAATAGATAACAGCGACCCTAAAGCCCCTATAGATTTACGAGAAAATTTTTCCAATAGAAAAATAGCAAGCAGCGTCCCTATAGATTTCCGATGGTAGGTTTTGAAATGAGAGTAACCATCGAAGGACCTATAGATATCGATATCGCGACGAGTTACGAGAAAGGCTATAAAGTTAGAATGACCGACATAGAGGGGAGCTGGACGGACTACTTTGTCTTCGACGGCGACAGCTGGCTCTGGTACGGAAACCAGCGATGGCTTGAAATACCAGAGGAGCATCTTTCTTTTGCCCATATGCAGATCTACTTCCAGGGTGATCCCCTTATCGAGACCGGCTTCTGTCTTGATACCGATGACGACTATAACTATGCCTATGACCGGGGAGTCAGGTCGCTCATCTACACCGGACCTGGTCTGCCGGCCGGGGGTGTGGTTATGGGACATCTCTACCCCCGTAATGATTTCGGCATCTACGGTCCGAATGGCTTGAGTGTACAAAATGTCAATTATATTTTTACTGATGACACTGTCCTTGGAAGTATCGTCGACAATAGCGAGTATACTGTCCGGCTCTACGAAGAAACAGCAGCTGTTGTCAGTCTGGACAAAAGTACTCCCGTCCAGACCTACACATTCACCAACCCCAAACGGCCGTATCTGAACAGCGAACTTAGCGCTTCGATGTTCCCGACCCTGATTACCCCAAAAGACCAGAACCTCGCCTCTCTTAATATCGGCGGTGAAATTCCGGTTGCCTGGAATCCCTCGCCCGCGTTCGTCGTCGACCATGTGAAGTTGTGGTGGAGTGACGTCAACGGTACTGATTATGAGACCAAATCGTATCTGTTGACCACCGCAACTTCCGAGCCTACCACCTCGACGACTCTTGACACAAAAGACCTTCCACCAGCCAACGGCCGGGCCTATCTCTTCATGTGGGGTGAAGATAAAAACGGCCGCGGCCACCTGTCGACCAATTGGCACTTCGGCGACGATACGGCCACTACCTATCCCGGCACTACCCCCACTCCCGATCCCGGCTTCACCCCCACCGAGCTTGTATGCGGTTATGAGTCAGGCTGGGTTGATACAGCCGCTGGCGGCGAGCCGATCACCCCCAATAGTTTTGCCGACTACGAGACTGTGGTAACCGACTGCGGCACCGCCCTGCCCTTCACCGTGGCCAATGTTGCCGGCAGTACTTTTGCAAGCGATTCGGAAATGAATACTTTTAATAATTCTGCGAATGACGGGACAGCGAACGATCCTAAAACCGGGGTCTATCAAGAGGGTTCCGAGACTTTTAACTTTACATGGTATATTGAAGACGCTACCTGTACCAATTGTACTCATAGCTACCTGGTTATCTATAGCGATAAAACCGTGGATCCAAACCTGCCTATCGATTGGCTCAGGGAAACATATGCATTAACAGGTGAAGTCGGCAGCAGCTATTCTTTCGTCATCTATAATGAACAATCCAATTTCAGTGACACCTATCGCTCTACAGGAGCTGATGGTGAAATTTGGAGTATTACAAGGGTCAAGCAGCAGTAAGCTGAAACTTATTCTTAACTGCTCAAGTCTCCTGATAAAGGGGGCTTGAGCAGTTTTTTTTGCAGTTCAGACAAACAGACAATACCTCGATTAGAGGGACCATCAGTTAACATCTGGGGAGTTCCGGGTAGAGTAGAAAGCAGGTTTCACCCTACCCTCCCTCATCAAACCGTGCTTGCGGTTTTCCCGCACACGGCTTTCCGATGTTCTTCACTGAGATCGGAGATCGGGGGACAGTTTATGAGATCGGGGTAGAGTTTATTTAACTCCCCGCCCCTCCAAAACCACCCGATACAAATTTAAAAAATTAACCGGCGGCAATAACAACGGCGGCAAACCCCGAACGACGGGTAATACGACGGGTAATATCTGCCAACGCCTCCCGCAAAAACGGAAAAAGAATCGCCGCGCAATTCACATTCACGACCTCCTCCATGCAAGCCGCGAGACGCTGGCCGCAACGCAGTCGTTGGCGGCTCAGGAGAGCGGGAAATAAAAGGACGCGCATTCCCCTTCTTTGCCTTTGGCCCGGACCCGCCCGCCGTGACGCTGTATGATCTTTTGTACGATCTACTGCCGGGTTTGGGTTTTGAAATATCTGACCAGCGTGGCAAGGTTACTGAAGCACTGAATCGAGCAGCGCTTTTTTATCCTGTTCATACCGGGATTGATCAATTTCACCGCGTTCAAAGCGGCCGCGAAGAATCTGCAAGAGCTGTTCTGCTTCACGCTCTTCCTTGATATCGGCGTCGCCCGTCGGGGTCGCTTGCCATTGCGCCATCAGCCGCAAACGTTCAGCTTCGGCCCGGATATCGACCAGATCCATCTTTAACTCGGCATTGCCGATCCAGTGGGTGTAGGCGGGGTTCTGATGATAAGCGCCCTTAACCGTGCGCGCAAAATCATATTTTTGCATTTTGAACAGCAATCGTTCGATGTGGGACGTATCCTCATAGAGCATCTGACTGTCGGTGACCAGTTCATGGCCACGCAGCGGGTGAGCCGGTCGCTCTTGTGGCGAAGGACTGAGCAACCCGGCATCATTGAGCTCGCGCACGATTTTCACCGCCTGCGCGACGATCGCCCGACTCTGCTCACGAATTGCATCACCACTGGTCAACTCACGCCGGGCAAAAGCCGGAGCGTGGCACTCGCTGCAGATGGCGACCATAAAACCACGGCTTTTGACGGCATCGGCAGGGGGATAAGGTGCACCGCCCGGCGTCATCGTCAGACCACCGGAAACATTATGAGTTCCAGCGGGCATGTGACAGCGCTGACAATCGGGACCAACATCAGGTCCGGCACTGTTGTTCAGCGCACCGTGCAGCGAAGTCTGCCACATCTCCCATTGAGGATGGTCCGGGCCCATGTGACATTTCGCGCAGATCGCCGGATCACGGGCGATTTTCCCATCGGTCAGATGATTGGTGTGACAGGTCGCACAGGACGATTCAACCAGATGACACCGATTACACCCCAGCTCGCCGATCTCGCTTGATTGTTTAAGAAAACGCGCGCAATGTACCTGCGAAACAGGGATATCACTCCCCTCTTCATGGCAGAAACGGCATTCCCGTTTGTCGCGTCGGGGCATATTACGCGTACACCCCCAGCCACTATGTAAACCCATCCCGTGGCGGCTGCTCTGATGTTCATCCAACTGCTGCTCGTGGCAACGTCCGCACACCGTGGCCGTGACTTTTGCATCCCCCGCAACAATCGCCTGATGATCTTCACCATGGCAATCGGCGCAAAATACTTTATCAGCATGTGCACTGCCACGCCACTGCTTCACGGCGCCCGGCGTCTCTTTGGTGTGGCAAGGAATACAGTTTTCCGCAGCAGCACCAACGACAGACGACACTATCATGACAAACAAAACGCTCATCAGCCGGGTCATTTATTTCTCCACTTGCAATTTGCGTTGGCGATACTCTTGGGGGGAGATCAAGCCTTTACCACGCCACGACCGGAGCACCCGGATCTTGCTTTCAGCTTCGCTGGATACGGTCGCCGGAAGCTCTTCCACTAAACCATCGATCACCAACAGTTGTTTTCCTGCAACCAGCGCGACGCGCCCGCCGACAGGTGAAAACCGCGGAATAACCTGCGCCGCAAAGCGGGCGAACGGAAGCTTGTCGCGATAAAGGACATCATCGATGACCAGCCATTTTTCGCCCGCCGAAAGCGCGATCAAACGACCTGCTGATCGATACGCCAGCTCCGGGGTTGCGTTCCACAGCGACTGGCGAAGGATGCTCCCCTGTCCGTCACCGTAAAGAACGTCTTCCCCCTGATTGATGAATCGCCCGCTGTTCGCGGTGGACAATCGACCGGCAAGGATCGTGTTCCGGGGGGTTCCAAGGGGGAGATGCACAAACTGAAAGTAGGCTGGAAACATCGGAGGTGCATTGATTTTCGAAAAAACAATCTCATCCCCCCAGGGCGACAGATCGAAGAAAAAGAGCGAACTGTTTTTGTCAATCGCTTGCATATGAAAAGGACTGAGGGTTGTGTCAACCAGAGGGACAACAACGGTGGCGGACAAATCACGCCACTCGACATATCCAGCCTGGAAACTCGTACCGAAACTGTAGTCCGTCATCAGCTCGTAGCTCGCCAGAATCCGGCCATCCTGCCCCCAGAAAAATTGACGGCAGTTGCCCTTGATCTCGGTTTTCGCAAGCTGGCGACCATTTAAATCAACAACACGCAACAGCGTTCCCTGTTTCGCGGGGGTCGCAAATACGACGGCTTCTCCGTCGGGTGCCCATGCCAGAGCGGTCAGCGTGGATTCATGGTTCAGGCGTTGTCGCGTCCCGCTGTCCACGTCGATGATTGTCAAACCGCTATCATTCACCGCCAGTTGTTTGCCATTATCCGCCCACGCCAGGGGGGAACCGGAAGTTATCGTCCCCAGCGTGCGGACTGACAAAGGTGTTACCAGTGCTGTCACCGGAGGCTGCGCCGGGATGCAGGCAGTCAACCAGCAGACACTGAGTAATATGCCAAGCGGTGAATGAAGAATCGAGCGGAGAAGCAAAAAACTGTTTTTGGAATGATGCAAATTATTCACGACACTTTTCGGCAAGGTCAATGAGACGGTCGGCATCAAGGATGTTGATCGTCCGGCCATTAACTTCGATGACCGCGTCATCGGCAAGTTTGCGCAAGGTGCGCGACAACGTTTCGCCGACCGTCCCGAGATTGGACGCCAGCTGCGCTTTGGAGATCGGGAGCTGGACAACGGAGCACTCTTCACCAGCCAGTTCGAGTAGATAGTGGGCCAGGCGCGCGGGAACATCCTTGAACGTCAGCGATTCAATCTGCGTCGCGAATTGCCGCAGGAAACGCGACAGCCCGGCGATCATATTCAATGCAATGCGTGGATTTGAAGACAACAAGGAAAGAAAGTCACGTTTGGGGAAAAACATCAACTGCGACTTTTCAAGCGGTTCGGCATGAGCCGGATAAGCCCCGTCAGCGAAGATTGCCGCCTCGGCAAAGGTGTCGCCGGGATGAACGATATGAAGGATACGTTCCTTCCCCTCGGGGGACAGTTTATAGACCTTGACCTTGCCAGAGGCAACGACATAAAAGCCTCTGGCTTCCTCCCCTTCAGAGAAAAGCAGATCCCCCCTGGAATGCTCACGAATTGTACAAACGCCCTGCAACGCAGCCAGATCAGCGTCGTCCGTTCCGGCAAAGAGGGGGCATTTTTTCAGTAACTCTTTCGTCGTCATGTGTATTCAACTCAACCGACAACTTGTTTTCGTGTGAAGACGGCCTTGAGTACCTGTCCCTGGGCGACGATATTCTCCTCGGCACCCTCCTGACGATCGACCAGGGTAACGATTCCGCAGACCTTGAGCCCCTCCGCTTCGGCCCGTTCAACGGCCTTGATCGATGAGCCCCCGGTGGTGGTGACATCTTCAACAATCACTACCCTGGAACCTGGCGGCAGATTTTTGCGTCCTTCAAGCCATTGCCCGGTTCCATGTCCCTTCGGTTCCTTGCGAATGATGAAGGCGTGAACAGCCTTCCCCTCCAGCGCGGCCGCAATCGAGGTCGCCGTGGCGATCGGATCGGCCCCCATGGTCAGCCCGCCAACGCCGTCAATATCATCACCGAAGTTTTTTACGATTTCCCAGAAGGCCTTGCCGACCAGCAATCCTCCACGCGCGTGCAGGGTGGTTTGCTTGCCGTCAAAATAAAAATTACTCTTCCGTCCTGAAGCAAGAGTCACTTCTTTCTCTTCATAAGACAATTCGCGGATAATTGTCATCAATTCATTGCGTTCCTGATCATTCATCGAATCACTCCTCAATATCTATCAAAACTACTTGCACTTAGCGTTAAAACAAACCGAGTTGGCTGTCGGCTTTCAGGCGCGGGAATTTGACTGGATAATTGCCATTAAAGCACGCATCACAATAATGCGTATCGCTGTCCAGCGGAACACCGGCAGCTTTCAGTAACCCTTCACGGGAAAGATAGCCAAGGGTGTCGGAGGTGATGTGACGGTTAATTTCCTCGATCGCATGTGAAGAAGAAATCAACTCCTTACGTGAGGGGGTGTCGATCCCGTAATAACAGGGGAAGGAGGTCGGCGGGCTGGAAACCCGCATATGGACTTCTTTGGCCCCGGCAGCCCTGATCATCTTGATGATTTTGCGCGATGTCGTGCCCCGCACAATCGAGTCATCAACAACAATCACGCGCTTCCCTTCAATCACCTCACGCACCGGATTCAGCTTCAGCTTGACACCAAAATGGCGGATCGTCTGCTGCGGCTCAATAAATGTCCGGCCAACGTAGTGGTTACGAATCAGGCCGAGTTCAAAACGGATGCCACTTTCCTCGGCAAAACCGATCGCTGCGGGGATGCCTGAGTCAGGCACCGCAATGACCACGTCAGCGTCGATGGGATGTTCCCGCGCCAGCTGGCGACCAAACTCCTTACGCGTCGGATAAACCTGTTGACCAAAAATGATACTGTCAGGGCGAGCAAAGTAGATAAACTCAAAGATACAGGGTGTCGGGTTCACCCGTTTGAAAGGGAAATACGATTTAACGCCGCGCTTGGTCACGACAATCATCTCCCCCGGTTCGATCTCGCGAACAAACTCTGCCTCGATCAAATCGAAGGCGCAGGTTTCGGAGGCAACAACGTAGGCATCACCAAGACGCCCGAGGGCCAACGGTCGAAAACCGTTGGGGTCACGTACTGCAACCATCCGGGTCTCGGTCAGAAAAACAATACTGAAAGCGCCCTTGACCTGAGATAACGCTTCGGTAATCCGATCCGCAAGGGAATCACTCTGCGCCTTGGCAATCAGATGCATCACGACTTCAGTGTCGGCGACCGTTGAAAAGATGGCGCCCTGCTTCTCCAGTTGATTGCGTATTTCACGTGCATTGACCAGATTGCCGTTATGGGCGACAGCGATCCCGCCCCGGTGATAATCAACTTTAATCGGCTGACAATTTCTGAAGTCGTTACCACCGGCGGTTGAATAGCGAACATGCCCGATGGCACTTTTGCCGGGGAGTGTGGCAAAGATCGAATCGTCTTTGAAAACATCGGCGACAATCCCCAGGCCGCGATAGGAATAAAGGTCGGTGCCGTCGGAAGAAACAATCCCGCAACTCTCCTGCCCCCGATGTTGCAGGGCGTAAAGCCCAAGATAGGTCAGGTTTGCGGCTTCAGGGTGATCAAAAATACCGAACACCCCGCATTCATCATGAAACTTGTCTTCCATGCAACGAGTCCCCTGTTGGTGCGTTCATGAAAAAACGAACGTGAAGTTTAAAGTAATTCCGCGCGAATAAAGTTGATCGCATTCTGATAGAGCCACAACCCCATCCCTTCTTCCGGTAGCGCCTCATCGCGAGTCCAGCGGGGGTGATGGGTACGGTGCAGATACGCTTCCGGGTGCGGCATTAGCCCGAACAGGCGCCCGCTTTGATCACACACCCCGGCAATCGCATGAACTGACCCGTTTGGATTGAGCGGATAGTCGAGAGTCGGTTCAGCGTAGTTCGCGGTAGAATATTTTAGCGGGATCAGATGCCGGGCCTCAATGGCGTCCAGCGTTGTCTCCCTGGCGACGACAAATTTTCCTTCACCATGCCGCACCGGCAGATAAATCCCCTCTGCCAGGCCGCGCGTGTAGATGCACGGTGATTCGGGATCAAGCTTCAGATAAGTCCAGCGATCCTCAAAGCGCCCTGAATCATTAACCGTCAGGGTCGCACTTTGCGCGCCGTGGTCACCGTCGAGCGCCGGAAGGAGTCCCATTTTGACCATCAACTGAAAGCCGTTGCACACCCCCATGACCAATTTCCCGGCGGCAATAAAACGATTTACCTGATCAATCAGCTTCTCGTTACTGCCAACGATCGGGGCATGCAGCAAACGATTGGCCCCCGCCTTGGCACTCCCCAGATCGTCACCGTCTAGAAATCCTCCGGCGAGATTGAGAAAATGATAGTCATCGAGGCAGGCGCGCCCGGCCAGCAGTTCTGCGACGTGAACGATATCGGCAACATCCGCTCCGGCCAGACGACAGGCAAAGGCCACCTCGCGTTCGCAATTGGTGCCGTTTCCGGCAATAACAACCGCTCTGACTTCCTTCGCCATATTACAGCTCCCTCAACGGCGCCTGCCACGCCTCTTTTAAATCGTCAATTCCGGCCTCAATCACACACTCCCCGGCAAGCCCTTCGACGCGGAGCTTGCCGCCACTGACAACGGTGCCGATCAACGCCCAAACCTGACCGGCAAAGAGCTGTTCGAAGCGGTCACGATGCTCCGGGTGAACGGTCACCAGCAATCGACTTTGACTCTCTGAAAAGAGGATGCGATCATTGCGAGGCTCCCCGCCAAATGGCACCTGGGCGAGGTTCACTGTCATCCCGACCCCCCCTGCCGAGGCCGTTTCGGCCAGGGCAACGGCCAGCCCGCCATCAGACAAGTCGTGGCAACTGGCCACCAAACCTTCACGCTGTGCAATGTTAAGCGTGCGGTAACGTGCCAGAGCCGTCGCTGCATCAACCTGTGGGACATTACTGCCAATCTCGCCGCACAGGGCATAATATTCAGACCCCCCCAACTCATCCGCTGTCGAGCCGAGCAGATAAACCAGATCATCGACACGTTTGGCATCCATGGTACACGCGGTTCGCACATCGTCAATTTTGCCAATGACCGAGAAGAGTACGGTCGGCGGAATCGAAATTTTGCTGGCACCGATCTGATAATCATTCTTCATCGAATCCTTGCCGGAAATCAGCGGGACTCCGTAAGCGAGACAATAATCGTAAAGCGCCTGATTGGCGCGCACCAGCTGTGCGGCTTTATATTCACCGTCGGGGGTTTTGTCACTTTTGACCGGATCACACCAGCAGAAGTTATCCAGCCCGGCGACGTGATCGATATGACCACCGACCGCGACGTAATTACGCAACCCCTCATCGATAGCGCACGCCATCATGTGATAGGTATCGATATCGCTGTAACGCGGGCAAATTCCGTGAGCCACCACCGCTCCCTCAAACGAATCGAGCAGCGGACGAAAGACGGCCGCATCGGAGGGCCCGTCATTAGCGACCCCGGTCAACGGTTTAACAACCGTCCCGGCCTGAACTTCGTGATCATAACGCCGGACTACCGCTTCTTTTGAGCAGATATTCAACCGACCGAGCAGACGGCGTAGAACCTCGCTGAAATCTGCGGGGCAGTCGAGCTGCGGCTCAGATAATGTGGGCGGAGTCCATTTGGCCGGAATGATCAATTGCGGCACGCCATCGTGAAGAAACGCCATGTCGAGATAAGCAACGGTTTCACCGTGATAAAAAGCGTGGAAAAAACCGCTGTCGGTAAAGCAGCCGAGATCACTCGCCTCGACATTCATCTCACGCGCCAGTTGAATAAAGCGCGCGAGATTCTCTGCCGGCACGGCCAGGGTCATCCGCTCCTGAGCTTCGGAAATAAGAATTTCCCACGGCTGTAAACCGGGATATTTCAGCGGGGCGCGGTCGAGATGGAGTTCACACCCGCCCGTATCCTCGCACATTTCACCGATCGATGACGACAGCCCCCCGGCACCATTGTCGGTGATGGCATTGTACAGCCCGCGATCACGGGCAATCAGCAGAAAATCGAACATCCGTCGCTGGGTGATCGGGTCACCGATCTGCACCGCCGTCACCGGCGACCCGGCGTGCAACTCTTCCGAGGAGAAGGTCGCACCGTGGATACCGTCCTTACCGATACGGCCACCAACCATCACGATGCGGTCACCGACCAACGCCTTTTTTTCGTGACCGGGACGACCATTCAGCAACGCCGGCATCAGTGCTGCGGTACCACAATAGACCAGCGGTTTCCCGGCAAAGCGATCATCAAAAACGATCGAGCCATTGATCGTGGGGATCCCTGATTTATTCCCGCCATGTTCAACACCCTCTACTACCCCCTCAAAAATGCGGCGCGGGTGCAGCAACCGGGGGGGGAGTGGTTGCGCATAGAACGGCGAGGCGAAACAGAACACATCGGTATTGAAAATCAGGCGCGCGCCCATGCCGGTACCGAAGGGATCACGATTGACGCCGACGATCCCGGTCAATGCGCCGCCGTAGGGATCAAGAGCGCTGGGTGAATTGTGCGTTTCGACCTTGAAGACCAGGCTCCAGTCGTCATTGAAACGAATCACCCCGGCGTTATCTTTGAAAACCGAGAGGCAGATATCGTTATCACCCTGCGCGGCGCGGATATCGCGAGTGGCCTTGACGATGAAACTTTTAAAGAGAGAGTCGATCGTTTTCCGCCGTCCCTGTTCATCCTCGTAGTCGATCCGCGCAGAAAAAATCTTGTGTTTGCAGTGTTCGCTCCAGGTCTGGGCGAGCACTTCCAGTTCAACATCGGTGAGTGCATCCAGGCCACGTCGCGCGCGAACATCACGTACAGCGGGATCAGCGACGTACGCCTGAAGGGTTTTCATCTCTTGCAGATTAAGCGCCAGCATCCCGGCGCGGCTGATCTGCAGCAACTGTTCGTCGGAAACTGAAAGATCAAGCACACAGACATGAGGTTGACCTTCGGTCACGACTTTCGGAACGCTCGCCGCTACCCCTCCCTGGGTAATAAATTCGGTCGGCGTCAGAATTGTCCAGCGCTGAATCAAGCCGTTAGCAAGAAAATCAGCGGCCACACGCTCTGCTGTCGCCTTGTCGATCGAACCTTTCAGCAGGTACTGGGTAGAGGTATAAACCCCTTCACCGGGTGTAAACGGCCGATTCGTCAGGTATTCGATAGCTTCACGCGCGGTGCGGCCAACATTGTCGGTAACACCGGGGCGATAACCCACCTCAATCAAGATATCAAAATCGGTTGCCAGGGGACGATTGATCGCGTATTCCTGAATCACCGGATCGGACAATGGACCGGCGGCGGACGCAGCGATTGCCGCAGTGTCAAGTTCGGCATCAATCGTGTAAACATCGAGGGTTCGCACCTTTTGCAATGCGACGTTGAGGTGTTGCGCGATTTCCCGGCAAACCCGGTCACCTCGTGGGTCGCGAACGCCATCGCGCAAACCGACGACAACTCTCCAGATCATTTTTTCTCCTATGGAACCTTGGTTGCGCAGGCCAACATCAACCAGCCTGACAGCGATTAAATCAGCCGCAACGGTACACGACCCATTCGCGCCAGGGATGTCGCTCCCACAATAAATACGATTATCGCAGCCCAGTCCCTGTGGGAGAGGTTTTCAGCCGCGAAGGGTGTTCACTCTACGAGCAAAGATTCGCGATAGTGGATGTCGCTCCTTGGCATGTTTGTACACTACTTGAGTCAGGTGCATAAGTAGATTCAGCCATTACTCACCTCGATGCAATCGCGCTCCAGGGTGACACAGGCGGTCGGAACATGCTGCGTTCCAACGATCAACGTGACCTGATGTGCGCCAGGCAGGATCGACCGTGCGGCCGATTCGGCCAATTGTGCGCAATTGTTTGTTTCGCTCAGATGTGCCAGGAAAACCGTTTCCAGCCCCTCCCAGAGCAATTCGGCAAGCAGCGCGGCGGAAGCGGCGTTCGACAAATGGCCGTGGCGGCTGCTGACACGTTGCTTCAACGGCCACGGATAAGGACCGTCGCGGAGCATATCAAGATCGTGATTGAACTCAAGTATTAATGCGCGGCATTGGCGGAGACGATCACTCACCAGACGCGTCGCGATGCCAAGATCGGTCGCGATGCCGACTCGACCAGCGGGGGTATCAATAATAAATCCGACCGGAGCAACGGCGTCGTGAGTCGTCCGAAATGGTTCGACCCGACAATCACCTATCGTAAAGCACTGATCATGAAATTCATGCAGCCGCTCAAGCCGACCAGGGCTCGGCAGCGCTGCCAGCGTTTCCGGGTGAATGAACACGTCCAGATTGAAGCGGCGCGCCAGTGGGCCAAGCCCACGACAATGATCCCGGTGCTCATGGGAAATCAGAACCGCTGTCAAATCCGCTGCATCGACTCCGATATGGTTTAATCTGGCGGTAATTTCTCTGGCGGACAGGCCGACATCGATCAGCAAACGCGTTGTTCCGCTCTCAATGTAAACGGAATTTCCCTTGCTTCCACTGGCCAGTAAACAGATATGCAAAAAAGCCTCTTGTTTCTTTTCAAGCCCGGTCTTTATACCGGAATTTACTGCCCCGCGCAAGCAGTTTCATGGTTTCGTATCACCCTCAATTGACCGCCATTGACTGCGGTGAATCAAGCGGCAGAAGGATATGAAAAGCACTACCAGGAAAGGTTTCAGTATTACAACCGGGGCTCTCAACCCAGACTTCGCCGTCATGCATATCAACGATCCCTTTGACGATCGTCAGCCCCAGTCCAGTCCCTTTCCCCTTGAAAGTGATCTGTCCGGTAAAATGTTCCTCAATCTTGCCTGCTTCATAAAATTTTTCAAAGATGTGCAACTGATCCTGCTCAGAGATGCCAATTCCGGAATCGGAAACAACGATTTCCAGATACCGCGCCGGTTCACTGCCGAGGGTGATCACGTCAGGGTCAGCGGATCCGGCGAAAGGTTCACGCAGCGTACTGCGCACCTTGGTGGCAATCGTTATCCGGCCATCATCGGGGGTAAACTTGATGGCGTTGATTACCAGGTTATTGAGTGCCTGAACGATTCGATCAGGGTCGCAGGTCACCATCGGCAAATCATCAGCCAGGATCAGTTGAAGTTGCTGACTGCGCTTGCCAAGAAAGAGAGCAAGAGAATCGCCAACATTCCTGGCCAGGGCATTGATATCGGTCCTAACCTTGCGCAACGTCAGATTACTGTCGTCAATCAGGGTCACATCAACCATGTCACGTACAATTGCCGCAAGCCGGTCACCGGCGTCAGCAATATGGCGGATCAATGGTTTGATTTCGTCGTCAAGATGATCCGCCATCTCGTCGAGAATCAATTCAACATAACCGTTTATCACTGTTAATGGGGTCTTCAGTTCATGAGAAGCCACTCCCAAAAATGAATCCTTCATTTCATTGAGCCGCCTTAATTCGGCAGCGCTCTTTTCCAGATTTGCCTTGATCTCGCGTTCGAGTGTAACATCACGGATAATCGCCTGCACCATCCGTTCCCCCTCCCCGCCGAATACCGTTGAGCCATAGAGCCAGCCAACGACCTGCGCACCGTCCTCGTCCCTGGTATAATGCAATTCACTCTCAATCGGTTCTCCGCCAAGGACCTGTTGAAAAAGACGGTGCTGCTCCTCAATATCCTTTACCCCCAACATCTGCAGAAACGAATAAAAATTCATTCCTTCGGCGACATGCCGCTGAACCCGAAAAAATCGTTCCGCCGCCTTGTTGACCAGAACTATCCGGTCCATATCATCAACGACAACGATTGAATCACTGGCATCTTCCAGCAAGGAACGATACATCGCGCGACTGCGTGATAATTCGTTGCTGATCCGTGCCTGATGTTCATAACTGACCAAAAGCTCCTGATTGGTTGTTTCCAGTTGTAAGTAACTTTCAGAAATTTTATCATCGCGACTCTGTAACGATTCAGACATTTCCTGAATGACGTGTGCCAGTTCGGAAAAATCACGGGTGGTCATCTCGGGCACCTTGATCCGGAAATTTCCGTCGGCAATTTCACGGGCCACCACGCAGAGGCGACTGATCGGACTGATAATGTCGCGTTTAACAAACAAAACAACGACACAAACGACGACAATCAATGCAATAGCGAGAATATAAAATGCGCGGATCAGCGCCTTGACCGTGCGTTGAACCAGGACTTCGTCAGGGAAACCAATTCTGATCCGCCCGGCGACAGATTTGTTGGCATCAAAAACCGCCTGGGAGACATCATAGACTTTCCCCCACTCTGGATGTTGCAAGACCGCCATCGTCTCAGTCAGGGCGAAGAGGTAGTGAAATTTTTTCAGGGAATCAAGGGATTGATCGTTGGAATAAAAAAGTTCGCCGACGTTGTTTTCGATATAGCAATAAACGATATCCGGATCGTTATCAACCAGCGTCTTGCACTTGACATCGAGCCCTTCAATATCTTCAATGTGAACACCTAAAGAAAGGACTTTTTCCAGAGATTGCTGCAAGCCCTGCGCAAGACTTTGACAGCGCAAGATAATACCGTCACGATAATCGCGCCGAAATCCCTCTACATTCAGTCCCGTATTGATCGCAATAGCGACAAGCAGGACCATGATTGCGAAAAGCAGAATACGCTTTTCCAGGGTTCTTTTCATGCGCACAACCTAAATAAAGATTATAAATCCTGCCACAATGAACAACGAGTGGGCAGCGAGTTGAGACGTGATCGCTTGAAAAATTGGCGGCCCCGGCGCGATTCGAACGCACGACCCTTCGCTTAGGAGGCGAATGCTCTATCCATCTGAGCTACGGGGCCGTGAGGTCAAAATTTCAACAGGCTGAAGACTTTACCATCAGGCAGACGCTTGCGTCCGTCAAGAAACTCCAGCTCGGCCATAAATGCACATTCGACAATCTCGACGCCCAGTTCACCGACCAGATCAACCACCGCCGCCACCGTCCCTCCGGTGGCCAGCAGGTCATCAGCGATGATGATCCGGTCGCCCGGTTTGAACGCATCGGCGTGAATTTCCAATGTATCGGTACCGTATTCAAGGTCGTAGGTTTTACTGATCGTTTTGGATGGCAATTTGCCTGGCTTGCGCACCAGAGTGATGCCGGCACCGAGTTTATAGGCCAACGCGGCACCAAGAATGAATCCGCGCGCTTCAATGCCGACGATCTGGTCGATCCTCATCCCGACATAGCGATGAGCAATCAGATCGATCATCCGGTGGAAGCTGCGACTATCATTCAGCAGTGTCGTAATGTCCTTAAAAACAATCCCTTTTTTTGGAAAATCGGGGATATCGCGGATAATACTTTTTAATTCATCCATTGCAGTGACTCCGTATCAATTATTGGGTCCCGTCAGCGTTGCTCTCGGCGACAATTTTTCTCAATTTTTCCAGACTCTTGGCCTCAATCTGACGAATTCGTTCACGGGTCACCCCAAAGCGGCGACCGATCGTATCAAGCGTCTCCGGCTCCCGGTCTTCGAGTCCAAAACGTAATGAAAGGATTTCCCGCTCGTTGTCCTGCAATGAATCGAGCCAGCGGCTGACATGAGCAAATTTATCGACATCTTCCAGTAACGTAGCGGGATTGATCAATGAGGTGTCCTCAATCGTATCGATCAGGCTGTAATCGTTATTTTCACCCATTGGGTGTTCAATCGAATAGGTTTTCTTGACCAGCACCATTAAGCGTCGAATATATGTCGGCTCGACCCCCATCATTTCTGCGGTCTCTTCAATCTCAGGTTCACGATTCAGGCTGTGCACCAGCTCGCGATTGATTTTAATAAATTTGTTAATGTCATCAGAAACATGCACCGGAAGACGAATGGTGCGACTCTGATTAACCAGTGCACGTTCAATCGATTGGCGGATCCACCAGGTCGCATACGTCGAAAAACGACATTCTTTGCTCAATTTAAAGCGCTCGACCGCCTTGATCAGACCGATGTTCCCCTCTTCAATCAAATCAAGAAAGGGTAACCCACGGTTCATGTAGCGCTTGGCGATTTTCACCACCAACCGCAGATTCGATTCGATCATGCGATCACGCGCAGCCATATCTCCGGCAGCGATACCACGAGCAAGTTCCCGCTCTTCTTCCGCAGTCAATAAATTGGTCTTCTGAATCTCTTTCAGATAGAGTTTGATGGCATCGACCGAATGATCCTCCTCCACACTGTCAACGACCTTTTCGTCCTCGCTGTCGTCAGTGTCATCGTCCTCATCAGAGGATGATGTCTGGGGCTCTTCATCAATAAGCAGTTCAGCTTCCTCGTCTGACTTATTACGATTCATTCCTTCCTCCAATAATTAAATGTCAACAGCAAAAAATCACGGTAAGTGAGACAGCGGATCAACCGCCTTTTTCCCCTGTCTGATCTCAAAGTGCAGTTTTGGTTCTCCTCCACCTGGCGCCGCGCCGGAGAGAGCAATGGGCATTCCCTGTTCAACCATCGTACCGACCTGAACCAGGTTTTTCTGATTAAACCCGTAGACTGAATAAAAAGCGTCGCCATGTTTCAGGATGATCAGATTACCGAATCCCTTGATACCATCACCACTGTAAATCACCCGCCCCGAAGCAGCAGCATGGACCGGCGTTTCGGGGGGTGCTGAAATTTCAATGCCCTTACTCTGGGACTTTACGCCGGAGCCGAATTTTCGGATTACTTCCCCCTTGAGCGGCCAGGCAAATTTTCCCGCAGATGCGGGGACAACTGCATTCTTCCTTGTTTCATTTTCTGTGGAAGAAAACGAAGAGGGTTTTTTGTATGCTTCTTTCGACGCTGGTCGGAGATCGGTTGCCGGAACATTTTTGACATTCGTCTTTCCGGGGATGAATATTCGTTCCCCAGGCTGCAACCGTTTGGGATCGTTAATACCATTGATCCGTGCCAGATAAATTTCGTTAATCCCGTAGTCACGACTGATGCGATAGAGGGTTTGCCCCTCCGCAACGGTGTGCCACACCCCTTTCGGGGCAATCGTGCAGGCAACGAGCAACAAAAAACTGAATCCGACAATCAGCAAACGCATAGTTATATAAATTCGTCCTCAACCAGAACAATGAAGATTACCGAGATTAACGCATTCTACAATGGACCGTCAACGGCTATCTGGTTCCTTCACGGGTCAATGCAGTAGATATTTGATCACAACAAATCCGCCGATCAGCAGGACAACAAAAACCAATGACAATAAATTGAAATAACGATCGATCAATGCACGCATCGGTGCCCCGAAACGACGAATCAAACCGGCAACAAGAAAAAACCGCAGTGACCGGCTGACCGCCGAAGCAACGAGAAAAATCGGGAAATTGACGTTGAAAACACCGGCACCGATAGTAATCACCTTATAGGGGATCGGTGAGAATCCGGCAGCAAAAACAACCCAGAAGTTATAACGCGTGAAATATTCCTGAACCTGGGAGAACACCTCACGATCAAAGCCGGGGATATAGCTGAAGAACCAGCCGGACACCAGATGCCAGAGCGCAAAACCAATCACATATCCGCCAATACCACCGAGGACTGACCCGACACTGGTCACCGCGGCATAATACCATGAACGGTGCGGCAAAGACAGGCAAAGGGCCAGCATCAGGACATCCGGGGGGACCGGGAAAAAGGACGATTCCGCAAAGGCCAGAAAAAAGAGTGCGGGGACCGCATAAGCGGTTTCCGCCCAGGAGAGCACCCAGTTATAAAGACCACGCAAGTATTTCAAGAGTAATCACTTTCAGACCAGCCATAGCGACCAATCAGCGGCACAAAACGACAACCGAGTAACGTTTCTTCGGTAAACGTAGCATTATCCGTACGTCGATACCGTTTGAGTAGTTGATCGATTTGATCACCAACAGGAATGACCAGTCGACCGCCAATTTTGAGCTGATCAAGCAGATGGCGCGGGGTCTCGGGGGATCCCGCAGTGACCATAATCGCATCAAAGGGCTGCTGTTCCTCCCAGCCGAACGTTCCATCACTGACCTTGAGATTGACCCGTGCAGCACCGACCAGGTCGAGAATGCGGCGGGCGCGGCGGGCCAGTTCGGGAAGCCTTTCGACAGTGAAGACCTGATCGACGATTGTCGCCAGAACCGCTGCCTGATAGCCGGAGCCCGTACCAATTTCGAGAACTTTTTCAGTGCCCTGCAATTCTAGCGCGGCAGTCATGAAGGCAACCATAAAGGGTTGCGAAATGGTCTGTTTGGAACCGATCGGCAGCGGAGCATCGCTGTAGGCACGGGACTGAAAAGCTTCTTCAACAAAAAGATGGCGCGGCACCGACAACATCGCCGCGATGACCAACGGATCACTGATACCGCGGAGACGAAGCTGCTGATCGACCATCAAACGACGGGCGACACTGAAGTTATTACTCATCCCCTCCCCCTGTCCACTGTCTGCGGTAACCCGTGAACATTTCTTCCAGTCCCCAACTGTGCAACCGTTTAAATGAACGATAATTGGTCAGATCAAGATGTAGCGGGGTTACGGAGACAAACCCTTCAGCCACGGCATTAAAGTCGGTGCCCTCAGTATTTTCAAAACCGGGATCACCACCACCGAGCCAATAATATTTGCGTCCCCGGGGATCGATCTTTTCAACCACCACGTCGCTGTAGAAACGTTTGCCCTGACGCGTCAAACGTAAACCCAACGGGTCACCAGGCGGGACATTGATATTCAGAAACGTATCAGCAGGAAGTGTATGTGCCAGCACCTCCCCCGCCAGCAAGGCAGCGACATCTGCTGCACGCGAAAAATTGACATCAATTTCAGGAGTTATTTGCAACGAAACAGCCAGTGAGGGAACCCCCATCAACGTGGCCTCAAAGGCCGCTGCAACAGTCCCGGAATAGGTAATGTCGTCACCGAGGTTACTGCCGTGATTAATGCCGGAAACGACCAGATCGGGGCGCCGGGGCAGAAGACCATGAATGCCGAGATTGACACAATCGGTCGGGGTGCCATCAACCGCATAACGATCAGTCACCAGCAGTTCAGCACGAAGGGGAGAATGAAGCGTTAGGGAATGTCCGGCGGCGCTACGTTCACGGTCTGGCGCAACCACAACGACCCGACCCAGTGCTTCAAGTCGTGTGGCCAGGGCGTTGATGCCGGGAGCATGAATACCGTCATCATTGGTAACCAGAATCAACAAGGGGATATCAACCGCTATTTATCATTATGAGGTGGCAGATCAAGAGTTCGACGCAGCCTGCGCAGATCGGCACAAACATCCTGAAGTAACTGGCGCTCGTGCGTAACGCCGAGCGAAAGATCAATTTTCTCAGGGGTGTCACGACCGGCAGAACGCAGCTGCTTTCTGGCCCCGGCGATGGTGAACCCCTGATGATATAACAGCTCTTTTAATGAAAGGGCAAGTTCTATGTCGCGGCGCTGGTAGAGACGTTGCCGGCTGCGACTTTTGGAAGGACGAAAGGAGCCAAATTCTGACTCCCAGTAGCGCAATACATGTGGTTTGACGCCCGTTATCTCGGCAACTTCACCGATCTTGAAATACAATTTATCAGGAATTTCAACGCTCATCAGCGACCGATTTCAGTCACTGGTCATTGATCATTGATTTAAGAACCTGACTCGGTTTGAACGTCAGAATTTTACGTGAAGTAATCTCTATTTCATCGCCCGTTTGCGGGTTGCGTCCCCGCCGGGAAGACTTTTCCTTGACCACGAAGTTGCCAAAACCGGCCACCTTGATTTTCTCACCATTTTCAAGAGTCGACTTGATGAGATCAAAAACCTGCTCAACAATTTCAGCGGACTCCTTCTTGGAAAAACCGGTCTTCAAATAAATATTTTCAATCAAATCCGCTTTAGTCATACAACCTCCCCGCAACTCAACTTCACAGGTTATTGAATTTACAGGATTTTATATAGCACAGGAAAATTGTCAAGGCAACATTTTTTAACGTATTTCTGCCTCAAGCTGCTGACACAGCTTATTGACCAGTTTTCCGTGCGCTGCATTAATTTCATCATCGGTTAATGTCTTCTCCACCGAGCGATAACTGACGCGAATGGCAACACTTTTTTTCCCCTCCGGGATCCCCTTGCCACAGTACAGGTCAAAGATAACAACATCTTCGATATCACGAATTCTGGACTTCGCCACAACCTCGAGAATATCACATGCCGGAAGCATATCTGCCACCAGCAAAGCAGTATCACGTTGCAACACCGGGAAGCGCGACACCGGTTTGAAGCCGGGGTGGTCACCCGTTCGGGAGATCAGCACAGCCATATTCAGGTCGAGAATGATCACCGGCGTATCAATATCAAAATTCGCCAGCACGCGAGGATGAACTTCACCGAGGGTTCCCAACACGCTCTCTCCCGATCGCAGTGTACACGACTTGCCGGGATGTAAAAAAACATCACTTGCATCCCCCTGCCAGGTGACGTCATTGATATGCAACGTTGCCAAAAGGTTTTCCAGTACCCCTTTAAGATCATAAAAATCGACTGTATCGTCACCGTGCGCCCAACCTTGCGGCTCACGACGTCCGCACAGCGCTGCACAGAGACGCAGTTGTTCGATCGGCAACTCTGCATCGTGATGCGGATGAAACACCGGACGCAGTTCAAAGAGGCGCAGATCAAGGGTTCGATAGGCCAGATTGCCAGCAACTGAGTGCAGTACGCTCGGTACCAGTGAGGTGCGCATCACCGACTGCTCGTCAGTGAGAGGGTTCAGCACGTTAACAGTGGCGCGGCGCGGGTCGTCAGCGGGGAGTTGCACCTGATCCCAGCTCGCGGGGGAGACGAATGAATAGTTAATCAGCTCCGAATATCCGGCGGCCACAAAGTGGTCACGCGTCAGATTGGCAAGTTTCCTGGAACGCGGCAGCAGTTGGCAATCGGCCCCGCCGTGCGGCATGCTCAGCGGGATATTGTCATAACCGTTCAACCGGATGACTTCTTCAATCAGATCAATCTCACGTTCCAGATCGTGACGGAAGTGCGGCACCGTGACCAAATAGCGCTCCGGCCCGTCGCTGACAAGGGTCAAGCCGAGACTTTCGAGCAATTCACATACCTGACCGGCAGGCAGTTCTTCGCCCAGCAGCTGGGTAATCTTCGCCAGCCGCAATGGAATTTCTCGCGACGGAATAATCTGCGGATAGACATCGATTGCTCCACGAGCAACCGTCCCTCCCGCCGTTGCAACAATCAACTGTGTCGCCCGGTCAAGTGCTACCAACAGGTTAGCAACATCTGTCCCGCGTTCGAAGCGATGCGATGATTCGCTGTGAATCCCTAAGCGTTTACTGGTGCGACGTACCGTCAGGGGATTAAAATAGGCACTTTCCAGCAGGATATCGGTCGTTACGTCCTTGACCTCTGAATTCAGCCCGCCCATGATTCCCGCCAGCGCCACCGGACCCGCGCCATCGCAAATCACCAGATCACTTGCAAGCAGCTTTCGCTCCTGCCCATCAAGTGTGGTGAATATTTCACCGTCGCGGGCATGTTTGACCACAATCCGTTGGTCGCGAAGATACATAAAATCAAAGGCATGCAGCGGTTGGCCAAGCTCCATCAAAATATAATTGGTCACATCGACAACATTATTGATCGAACGCATCCCCACCGCTTCAACCCGCCGTGCCAACCACGCTGGTGACGGTCCGATTTTGACACCGCGGATCAGTCGCGCGGCGTAACGTGGACAGTCTTCTGCGGCCTCAATCGTGACCGAGGTCTGCGCGGAGATCGGAGCTCCCTCTTCTGCTAAATCGAGCACCAGTGGCTTGAGTTTACCGCCGGTCATTGCCGCCACTTCGCGGGCAACACCGAGCACGCTGAGACAATCCGCGCGATTCGGCGTCAGACCGAGCTCGTAGCGCGCATCTTTGATGCCGAGTGCACTGAAAACCGGTTCACCAAGGGTCAACCCGGCGGGCAGGATCATAATCCCGGCGGCATTACCGGCCAGCCCCAACTCTCTTTCCGAGCAGAGCATTCCAATTGAAACACAACCACGAATCTTCGATTTTTTAATCTTAAAGTCACCAGGCAGCACCGCACCGACCTGTGCCAGAGCGACCAGATCACCACTTCGATGATTGGTCGCACCACATACCACCTGAACCTCTTCGCTGCCGGTGTCAACCCGGCAAAGAGTCAGCTTGTCGGCGTCGGGATGCGCTTCCACAGCCAGCAGCCGGGCAACAATCACCGAATCGAGTCCCTCGCCGAGGAGCTCAAGGTTGTCAACCTCCAGACCAGCCATGGTCAAACGATGGCTTAGTTCGGCAGGGGAATAATTATAGTCAACAAAATCTTTCAACCAACTTCCGGTTACGATCATCTGTCGTTCTTTCTATCTGGGCAGCTTCAGAATTGTTTTAAAAAGCGCGTGTCATTCTCGAAGAAGAGGCGCAGGTCATTGACGCCATACTTGAGCATGGCGATCCGCTCCAACCCCATACCGAAAGCAAAACCGCTGTAAAGTTCAGGGTCGTAACCGACCGATTTGAATACTTCCGGGTCGATCATGCCGCTACCAAGAATTTCCAGCCAACCAGACTGGCCACAAACCCGGCAACCACCACCGCCGCAGATGACACAGGCAATATCAACTTCAGCACTGGGCTCGGTAAAAGGGAAAAAAGAAGGGCGAAAACGAACCTTGACATTATCCCCGAAATAAGAGGTAACAAATGCGGTGAGTACACCTTTGAGATCGGCAAAAGAAATATCGCGATCAACCATAAAACCCTCAATCTGGTGAAACATCGGACTATGGGTCAAATCAGAATCGCGACGATAGACGGTTCCGGGAGCAATAATGCGCACCGGCGGAGCCTGTTTGATCATGGTGCGGATCTGCACTGGTGACGTATGGGTGCGCAACACCACGTCATCGGAAATGTAAAAGGTGTCCTGCATATCCCGCGCGGGATGATCCCTGGGGATATTCAGCGCTTCAAAATTATAGAAATCCTTTTCAACTTCCGGCCCTTCGGCAACACCGAAGCCAAGCGCGGCAAAGATCGCAACCAGCTCTTCCGTGACCAGGGTGATCGGGTGCTTTGAGCCGCACTCACCGCGACGACCGGGGAGCGTTACGTCAATCTTTTCCGCTTGCAGGCGACGGTCAATCTCGGCGGCACGCGTCCTCTCCAGGCGCTCATACAATAAGGATTCAATTTCATCCTTGACGGTATTCGCCAGGGCACCGATCACCGGACGTTCCGCTGCGGAGAGTTGCCCCATCCCCTTCATGATTGCGGTCAATTCCCCTTTTTTGCCGAGAAAACGGGTCTTGATCTGTTGCAGCTCAGCTTCGCTTGCGACCGTCGGAATCAACTCCCGGGCGCTGTGCAGCATATTATCGAGTTTATCTTTCATCGCTCATCCATCGTATTAAAATATAGAAAGCTGGCGGCTTCCGGGCACAACTTAAAAAAAAGAGATGAGGACCGGCCTCATCTCTTTTCGTAGTCGATATCTACTGCAGCTTGGCCTTGGCTTGAACGACCAACGCGCTGAAGCCACCGGGGTCGGAGACCGCCAGGTCGGCCATGATCTTGCGATCCAGCCCAATTTCAGCCAGTTTAAGGCCATGAACCAGACGGCTGTAGGACAATCCGTTGTCACGCGCCGCAGCATTAATCCGGGCGATCCAGAGTGCGCGGAAATCGCGTTTTTTTACTTTACGGTCACGATAGGCGTAGTTACCTGCTCGATCAACCGCTTCTGTGGCGCTCCGAAACAATTTACTCCGTGCGCCGCGGTAACCTTTGGCTAACTTGAGAATCTTGTTTCTTCTGCGTCTCGCTTTAAACCCTCTTTTTACTCTCGGCATGTATAACTCCTTAACCGGTTAAGTGTCGGATCCGCGGGGGGAGACTTTATCCCTACGGTTCGCGATTCAGTTAATCCTTATCAGATATAAGGGATTAACTGTCTGATGTTACTGGCATCAACAGCCGCGACCAAGGTTCCTTTACGTAAGTTACGCTTACGCTTGGGAGATTTTTTGGTCAGGATATGACTGGTGAACGCCTTGTTGCGACGAATCTTGCCGGTACCGGTCTTACGAAACCGTTTAGCGGCACCGCGATTGGTCTTGATTTTCGGCATGCAACCTCTCCTCTTGTTAATTTCGTCCATGCAGGACGTCGTACACGACTATTTTTTAAGCGGGCTGATCATCATCGTCATGAAGCGTCCGGACATACTCGGGAACGATTCGGGCTGAGCGATATCGTTGACCTCTTCAGCAACCCTCAGCAGAATCTTACGTCCTAACTCGGGATGCGTCACCTCACGGCCACGAAACATGATGGTCAACTTGACTTTGTTCCCTTCCAAAAGAAACTTCCGCGCGTTTTTCAGTTTGTACTGGTAATCATGCTCCTCGGTTTTGGGGCGCATCTTCACTTCTTTAATCTCAACCCGTGCGGTTTTCTTCTTCGCTTCCGCAGCACGTTTACTTGCCTGATACTTGTACTTGCCATAATCCATAATGCGACAAGCTGGCGGCACCGAGTTGGGGGCTACTTCGACGAGATCAAGTCCGCGTTCGGCGGCCGCCGCCAGCGCGGCTTCAAGCGACAGCACACCGAGCATTTCGCCTTCGTCATCGATAACACGAACTTCCCGCGCGCGAATATCACTATTAATGTTCGTTTCCTGCTTAGCTATGACGGCACCTCCTAATGATACTGTCGACACTCGTCCGCGACAAAGCGAACAAATTCATCCGGTGTCATCGGCGCAAGGTTCTCCCCCGAACGATGACGTGGCGTTATTGTTCCATCAGCAACCTCTTGATTGCCAATCACCAACATATAGGGAACTTTCTCCATCTGGGCTTCACGAATCTTGAACCCCAGTTTTTCGTTTCGCGCATCAAAACGCACCCGCACTCCAGCGGCGCGCAAATCACTATACACCTGCGCGGCGTATTCAGCCTGATCATCAGTGACATTGAGAATTACAGCCTGTACCGGAGAGATCCACAGAGGGAAACTACCGACATAGTGTTCAATCAGCACCCCGATAAAACGTTCGATGGCGCCAAGGATGACCCGATGCAGCATGACCGGACGGTGTTTTTCGCCGTCGGAACCGATATACGTCAGATCAAACCGCTCCGGCAACGTGAAATCGCACTGGATTGTAGCACATTGCCATTCTCTGTCAAGAGCGTCCTTGAGCTTGACATCAATCTTCGGGCCGTAAAATGCACCATCTCCGGCGTTAATCTCATAAGGCAACCCGGTATCGTCGAGTGCTGTCTGGAGTGCGCTGGTTGCCCGCTCCCAATCTTCGTCGCTACCGATCGATTTTTCCGGCCGAGTTGAGATTTCCATCTCGTACTCAAAACCAAAGATCGCCATGACATCGCGGACAAAGGAGAGTACCCCTTTAATCTCGCCATCAAGCTGTTCGGGGGTACAGAGGATATGTGCATCATCTTGAGTAAAGCCACGCACCCGCAATAATCCATGAAGCACGCCCGACTTCTCATGCCGGTGAACAGTGCCGAGTTCAAAATAACGTAGCGGCAAATCACGGTACGAACGAGTATGCGTCTTGTAAATCAACATATGCGCCAGGCAGTTCATCGGTTTGACGCCGTAGCTCTGTTCGTCGATTTCAGTAAAGTACATGTTCTCGCGATAATTGTCGTAATGACCGGAGGTCTTCCACAATTCGGTTTTAAGGAGTTGTGGTCCCATAACAATATCGTAACCGCGCTTAAGATGTTCACGCCGCTCAAAGTCTTCGAGCAAGGTCCGCAACAACGCACCTTTGGGATGCCAGATCACCAGCCCGGCACCGGCTTCTTCGTTGAAGGAAAAAAGATCGAGCTCCTTGCCGAGCTTGCGATGGTCGCGCTTACGTGCCTCTTCGAGCCGTTCGAGGTGTTTTCTCAGCTCTTTCTTGTCAGTAAAAGCCGTCGCGTAAAGGCGCTGCAACATGGCATTTTTTTCACTGCCGCGCCAGTAAGCACCGGCCACGCTGGTCAGTTTGAAAGCCTTCAACTTGCCGGTCGAAGGCAGGTGCGGACCGCGACAAAGGTCGACAAAATCCCCTTGGCGATACAGCGAAACGGTTGCGTTCGGCAGATCCTGAATCAACTCGACTTTGTAGTGTTCACCCAACGTCCGGAATAATTTAATGGCCTCATCGCGACCCATTTCCTCACGCGTAATCGGCAGGTCCGCCTTTGCCAACTCCGTCATTTTCGCTTCGATACGCTCAAAATCTTCGGGCGTAAAAGCGTGGGCTTCACAAAAGAAATCGTAATAGAAGCCATCTTTTATGGCCGGGCCGATAGTCACCTGGACCTCGTTCCCCCATAACAGTTTAACGGCGTGTGCCATCAAATGCGCCGCAGAGTGCCGTAAAATTTCAAGTCCGGCCGCCGAGTTGAGGGTAATCAGCTCAATTTTCGCATCACCAGGCAACGGCCTGGACAAATCTGTCAATGCGTCATTGACCTGCACGGCGACAGTCTGCCGAGCCAGGCCTTCGCTGATCGATAATGCGACATCATGTGCATTGCTTCCGGCAGGAAATTTTTTAACGGTGCCGTCCGGCAGGGTTATGCTGATTTCGTTCATCGTTCTTCTCGAATGAAAAGAGGCATCATCTAGATGCCTCAGGTTCTCACTGGTTGCAGTATATAAATGGTAGGCACGGGCGGGATTGAACCGCCGACCCCTACCGTGTCAAGGTAGTGCTCTCCCACTGAGCTACGTGCCTGCAATCCGTAATGCCGGTAACTTTTAACAAAATGGCACCTCCCCTGTCAAGCACTTTTCGCGGCTGGAAACATTTTCTTTTATAAAAAAAACAAGCAGTTGCCCAAATTGAGCAGCGTATAATCACGCATCACGGTAACGTCACTTCTGCGCTTTCCGGCACGCATCGAGAAAATAGGTCAACACCTCATTGTCCCGTTCATAAGTCTCAACGAATTCGACCCCGGCATTGACATTCCCATCCTCATTCACAGTCACGCGCATCACCCGCCCGATCATTTCAATGACATCATCTTCAACCGCAACGCTGACGCAAATTCGTTGCCCGACTGCAAGTCGTGCCGGAGTCTCAATCAAAATTCCGGTTTCACTGACATTCAAAGTCCGGCCCATCTCTCGACCGACGATCGTATCAGATTCGTCCATAACCACCAGATCAAGCAGGTTGAGGGTTTCTTTACGCTCGCTCACTCGATGGTCTTCCGACATGTTGACCTCCCTTAAAACCGGGTTACTCCAACTCACTCTCAATCCGGATAAAACGACTTTGTTCCTTTATCACCGCTAATTTGTCAATTTCGGCCAGGGCTTTGACAATGTGATCTTCCATCGCTTCGTGGGTCATAATCACGATCGGCACTGCGCCGCCAACTTGACGTTCAGGCTGAATCATTGAGGCGATACTGATTTGGTAATTACCCAGAATAGCGGAAATCTGGGCCAGCACACCGGGTTGATCATTGGCAGCAAAACGCAGGTAATACTGTGTCACAATCTGTGCCATCGGTTTGATCACCAGTTGCGAAATCCTGTCGGCACAATAAGCCATTGCCGGAGTTCGCACCCCCTTCCCGCCAAGCTGCATGTTGCGCGCAACAGCCATCACGTCACCCATAACCGCGCTGGCAGTTGCTTCCATTCCCGCGCCATAACCAATTTGCATTGATGGGCCGACAAAGTCGCCGACCAGACGTACGGCATTGAAAACACCTTCAACATCAGCCAGGGGGTGATAAAGAGGAATCATCGTCGGATGAACACGCGCCTCAATGCTATCTCCATCACGTTTGCCGATCGCCAGTAATTTGATCTTGTAACCGAACTGTTCAGCAAATTGGATATCAAGAGACGAGATATTGCCGATCCCTTCAGTGGAAATATCAGCAAAGTTCACTCTGGTGCCGAAACAGATAGAGAGTAGAATCGCCAGCTTGTGCGCAGCGTCAATCCCCTCCACATCAAAAGTCGGATCAGCTTCGGCATAACCAAGATCTTGCGCAGCTTTGAGCACATCCGCAAAATCGTCGCCAGCCTGAGTCATGCGCGTCAGAATGTAGTTACAGGTGCCGTTAAGAATACCGAGCACACTGCTGAACTGGTTAGCACAGAGATTTTCCTTGATCGATGAGATGATTGGAATCCCCCCGGCAACGGCTGCCTCAAAATAAACATCGACCCCCTGTTTGGACGCGGCGGCAAAAATTTCATCACCGTGTACCGCCAGCAATGCCTTATTGGCGGTGACCACATGCTTGCCGTTGGCAATAGCCTTGAGGACAAAGGTCCGCGCCGGTTCATAACCACCGATCAGCTCGATCACTATATCAATTTCGGGGTTGGCAAGGATTTCCTCGACATCGGTCGTCAACAGCCCCGGCGCTACGCTTACACCGCGCTTTGTCGTAATATCAAGATCAGCGATTTTAACCAGTTCAAGTTGTGCCCCGAGCCGGTCGGCGATAACTGGCCCGTTGTGTTGAAAAACTTTGACCACTCCGGCACCAATGGTTCCGAAGCCGATAAGTCCTGCTTTAATCTGTTTCATTACACGACCCTTCACTGCATGTGTCATGGTTTTGGGCGACCCTTGGAAATCTTGTCGAGAATGCCGTTAACGAAGCCGGGAGTTTCCTTGGTGCCGAAGCGCTTGCCAATTTCGATCGCCTCATTGATCGACACACTGACCGGAATGTCATCACAATAGAGCAGCTCATAGGTTCCCAGACGCAACAGCGCCAGATCGACCCGCGCCATCCGCTGCAAAGTCCAGTTCGACGCCGCCAGCTCAATCGTTGCGTCAATCTTCTCCAGATGTTCAACCACTCCGCGCACCAGCTGCTCGGCAAAATCACGGACATCACCAGAAATTTCCTCGTCGAAGCTGTCCACCGCTTCACCAAGTACATCGTTGTCAAAACGGAAACTGCGCCAGAAGTCCGCCAACGCCTGTTCCGGGGTGATGACCAGATCATGTAAACCGAAGAGAACCTTGAGTGCCAGTTCGCGACCGTAACGTCGCACGCCCTGGGACATCAGTCAATGCGCCCAAGCAGATCAACCATCTCAATGGCAGCGAGTGCGGCGTCGAAGCCTTTATTTCCGGCTTTGGCACCGGCGCGTTCGATTGCCTGCTCGATATTGTCGGTGGTCAACACCCCGAACGAAACCGGCAGTCCGGCATCGAGGCTGACTGCGGCGATCCCTTTGGAGACCTCGGCACTGACGTAATCGAAATGCGGGGTGGCACCGCGGATCACCGCACCAAGACAAATCAGGGCATCGAACCGACCGGTCGCGGCCATCTTCTTGGACACCAGCGGTAATTCATATGCTCCCGGAACCCTGACAATTTCGATCGTCGTGCCATCCGCACCATGACGAACCAGAGCGTCAATTGCCCCTTCGACCAGACGCTCGGCGATAAATCCGTTGAAACGACTGACAATGATCCCAAATTTCTTGCCACTGGCGTTAAACTGTCCTTCAATTATTTTATGCATAGGAGTCTCCCTTGCTAAACCACATCACAGGTTTTCGAACATATGTCCCATTTTCGCTTTTTTTGTCTCAAGATAGTTACGATTATTTTTGTTTGCGGCAATTTCGATCGAAACCCGCTCAACAATTTCAAGCCCGTAGCCTTCGAGACCAACAATTTTTTTCGGGTTATTGGTCATCAGACGTAACTTGCGCACACCGAGGTCGTTCAAAATTTGCGCACCAACACCATAATCGCGCAAATCTGCCTTGAATCCAAGTTTTTCATTGGCCTCGACTGTATCATGGCCATGATCCTGCAACGCGTACGCTCTGATTTTATTGATTAAACCGATGCCGCGCCCTTCCTGACGCATATACAGAACTACACCCGCCCCGGCCTCATCAATCTGCGCCATCGCGGCATGCAGCTGATCGCCGCAATCACAGCGCATGGAACCAAAAACATCTCCGGTCAGGCATTCGGAATGTACCCGCACCAGAACGGGGTGTTCAGGATCAATCTGACCTTTGATCAAAGCAATATGGTTGGCATGATCGACATCGTTCTCATAAATAATGGCGTGAAAATCACCACCAAACAGCGTCGGCAGGGTCGTTTCAGCGGCGCGCCTCACCAGCAGTTCGGTACGCATCCGGTAGGCAACCAGATCGGCGACGCTGACAATTTTGAGTCCATGCTTTGCAGCAAAAACCTTCAATTGCGGCATCCGTGCCATGGTGCCATCTACATTCATGATTTCGCAGATAACCCCGGCCGGTTTAAGCCCCGCCAGTCGCGCCAGATCAACCGACCCCTCAGTCTGTCCGGTCCGCACCAGCACCCCGCCCTTCTTTGCCCGCAGCGGAAAAACATGGCCGGGGCGTGCAAGATCCTCGGCGGTTGATGCGTCGTCAACGGCAACCTTGATCGTCTGTGCTCGATCAGCGGCGGAGATACCGGTGGTGACACCACGTTTGGCCTCGATGGAAACGGTGAAAGCCGTACCAAACGACGAGGTATTGTCCCTTACCATCATCGGCAGGGCCAAATGATCCGCACGGTCTTCAGTCATTGACAGACAGATCAGGCCGCACCCCTCGCGCGCCATAAAAGCGATTGCTTCGGGAGTAACCATCTCTGCAGCCATCACCAGGTCACCCTCATTTTCCCGATCCTCATCATCGACCAGGATCACCATCTTTCCATGGCGAATGTCTTCGACTGCTGCTTCAATACTTTTTATGGGCATTACAGACAACCTTTCGCCGTTAGCATAAAATACGTCGTACAACAATTATACAAAACCATGTCGCGCGAGAAAATCGAGATCGACGCTGTTACGAACGGTAGCATCTTTCCCCAACAAACGCGCAACATATTTTCCGATCAGGTCGGTCTCAATATTCACGGCATCACCGACCCGGCGTTCACGCAGTGTGGTCAACGCGAGCGTGTGGGGGATAATCATGACCGTAAAGTCGCTTTCCCCGACACTATTGACCGTCAGACTGATGCCATCAATGGTGATCGATCCTTTTTCCACCACCAGCCGGTTCAACTCTGCTGAAAAATGAAAAGCAAAGAGCACCGCGTTGGCGCGCTCCTCACGGCGGACAACGGTTGCCAGACCATCGACATGACCGGACACCAGGTGTCCTCCGAGACGTGACGACAGTTGCAGTGCCCGCTCGAGATTAACTGGTTGCCCCGGACGCAACTGCTCCAGTGTAGTTCTCTGCAAGGTTTCAGGCGAAACATCGGCAACGAAACGTCCCCCTGCAAACTCAACAACGGTCAAACATACACCGTTAACAGCGATACTTTCGCCACGTTGAAATGACGTCATCGGCAGTGCGGTGGCAACAACCAGCTGTAACCGCTGCGCCCCTTTACGCCACTCAACAGCACTGCCAAGATCTTCGATCAGTCCGGTAAACATGACGTCAACTCTCCATCAACCAGAATATCTGTGCCAAATCGCCGGGTACGTACATGACGTAATGCAATCGCGTCGGCCATCAATTCCTTGCCCGCTCCGGCGAAAAGTCCAGGGCCGTCGCCGCCGATAATTTTGGGAGCGATAAATAGCAGCAGGCGGTCAATCAGATTTTCCGCCAGCAACGCCGAATTAAGTGTCCGCCCCCCCTCTACCAGCAGACTCATCACCCCTCGTTGACCGAGCAAGCACAACAGCGCTGGAAGATCAACCCGTCCCTGACACGCCGTCAAAATCGCCACGTCTACTCCCAGTGCCTTCAGCTGTCGCACCTTATCAACGGGTGCAGCGCTGGTTGTGGCGATCAGCACCCCGGCGGTCGAGTTTTGCGAAATTACCAGCGCATCGGCGGGTGTCCGCAGTCGCGAATCAACGATGACCCGCAGCGGATCGCGCCCACCACGAATGCCACGTACATTGAGGAGCGGGTTGTCGTGTAACACCGTACCGCTGCCGACCATGATTGCGTCACACTGATCGCGTAAACGATGGACAAAAAGGCGGCTTTTCGCGTTCGATACCCAGCGTGAATCGCCGCTGCTGGTGGCTATCTTGCCATCAAGGGTGAGCGCTGACTTGACAATAACGTAGGGCGAACCTGTGGTCACCAGTTTGGCAAAGGAAAGCAGCAAACGACGGCACTCATCGGCTAAAATACCTGTTTCGACTTCAATCCCCGCCGCACGTAACCGATCAATTCCGCGTCCGGCGACGCGGGGGTTCGGATCCTGACAACCAATCAGTACGCGGCTGACGCCTGCGGCAATCAACGCATCGGCACAGGGGCCGGTGCGCCCCTGATGCGAGCAGGGCTCAAGGGTAACATAGAGCGTCGCCCCGCACGCTTCGTACCCCGCATCACGTAGCGCAAAAATTTCGGCATGTGCTTCACCGGCGCGAGGATGAAATCCACGCCCAATAACTTTGTCGTCACGCACCAGCACCGCGCCGACCGGCGGATTCGGCGTTGTTCGCCCGATACCGCGTCGCGCCTGGCGCAATGCTTCACGCATATATTTCGTATCCGACGTCATCAGAGCAATCGCTTCGGTAAAATTACGCCTGACCTCCTCGCGACAGAATCTCCGTCAATTCAGACATGAATTCGTTAATATCCTTGAACTGACGATAAACTGAAGCAAAACGGACGTAAGCGACTTCGTCGATGTCGTGCAAAGCCGCCATAACAGCTTCGCCGATCCGCGTAGAAGCAACCTCTTTTTCGCCCATCTCCTGCAATAAAAACTCAAGTCGATCGACGGCCTTTTCGATAGTAGCAATCGAAACTGGTCGTTTTTCACAGGCACGTTGCATGCCACTGATAATTTTAAAACGGTCAAACACCTCACGGCGTCCGTCTTTTTTGACCACCAACGGCAACGTCTCTTCGATACGTTCATAGGTTGTGAAACGTTTTTCACAAGCGATACATTCACGGCGGCGGCGGATATTATTCCCTTCCTTGCCTAAACGTGAATCGACAACCCGGGTATCAAGATTTGAACAAAACGGGCATTTCATCAGATTTCTCCACCGTCAGCGGAATCTTTTATACACTGTTCAACACGGACCCCGGCTTCAATCAACATTTCTGCAGCAAGCTGATCCGGGTACCCGTCAAGATAAAAAATCCGTTTAACGCCCGCGTTGATCAGCATTTTGGCGCAGATAATACAGGGGGAGTTTGTGCAATAGAGACTCGCACCACTGATATTGGCACCATGCTTGGCTGCCTGAATAATCGCATTCTGCTCCGCATGCAAGCCACGACAAAGTTCGTGTCGCTCGCCCGAGGGGACATTCAGCTGATCACGCAGACAACCGACCACGGAACAATGGGTGATCCCGGAAGGGGTGCCATTATAACCGGTGGCAAGGATATTGCGGTCCTTGACCAGCACGGCGCCGACCCGACGCCGCAAACAGGTGGAACGACGCGCCACCAGCCGTGAGATATCAATAAAATATTCGTCCCAGGACGGTCGCTCGTGCATCATTCTTTCAAACGATGGGCATAAAGAGGAAAACGCTGGCACAGCGCGCGGATTTCCTTATGAATTTTTTCCAGTTCAGCGCTATCCTCGACATGAGCAAGAGCCCGGTCAATCCATCCCGCAACCTGCTCCATCTCCGCCTCTTTCAGTCCCCGGGTGGTGGTTGCGGGGGTCCCGATGCGAAAACCACTGGTCACAAACGGCGACCGGGTATCAAATGGCACCGCATTCTTGTTGACGGTAATCCCGGCTTTCTCCAGTGTCTCTTCAGCAACTTTGCCGGTTAGTTCAGTACCGCTCAAGTCAACCAGCAGCAAATGATTATCCGTACCACCGGAGACAAGGTTGAAGCCACGTCTGGTGAGCCCGTCAGCCAATGCCTGGGCATTATTGACGACCTGCCGGGCATAAACCTTGAACTCTGGTGACAAAACCTCCTTGAAAGCCACCGCCTTGGCAGCAATAACGTGCATCAATGGTCCGCCCTGAATACCGGGGAAGATATTACTGTTGAGTTTTTTAGCATATTCCTCACGACAAAGGATCATCCCGCCACGCGGACCACGCAAGGTTTTATGCGTTGTTGTGGTCACGAACTCTGCATAAGGGACCGGATTGGGGTGAACCCCGGCGGCGACCAGTCCGGCGATGTGAGCCATATCGACCATCACCAGGGCACCGCATCTGTCAGCAATCCGTCGAAATGCCGGAAAATCAATCTCGCGAGGATAAGCACTGGCGCCGACCACGATCAACTTCGGTTTGTGCTCCAGCGCCAGCTGCTCCACTTCATCGTAATCGATAAATCCGGTTTCTTTATCAACCCCATAGGCAACGATATTGAACAGTTTTCCGGAGAAGTTGACCGGCGATCCGTGGGTCAGATGCCCGCCATGAGCAAGGTTCATCCCCAGCACCGTATCACCCGGTTCACACACAGTAAAGTAAACGGCCATATTGGCCTGCGACCCGGAGTGGGGCTGGACGTTAACATGTTCGGCCCCGAAAATTTCCTTGGCGCGGTCGATGGCCAGTTGTTCGGCAACATCGACAAATTCACATCCCCCATAGTAACGCTTGCCCGGATATCCCTCGGCGTATTTGTTGGTCAGCACCGAACCTTGTGCTGCAAGCACATTCTCGCTGACAAAGTTTTCCGACGCGATAAATTCCAGGCTATATTCCTGGCGTCTGGTTTCTTGTTGAATCGCATTCGCGATCTCGGGATCAAAAAGACCAAGGTCTGCGGCCATTGAAGTTGCCTCCAGATGATGAACGATAAAATAACTTGGGCAGGCTTTTGCCTGCCCAAGATGGAGATTTACTAAAACTTTCCTGAGCAGATTTCGTTCTCGATACGCGCGATTTTATCGAGGCGACGCTGATGACGATCCCCGGCAAAATCGGTATCGAGCCAGGTCGCTAAAATTGCACGTGCGGCCTCTGGCTGAAGAACTCTTCCCCCCAGAACAATGATGTTGGCGTTATTGTGCTCTTTCGCCATTTGTGCCGTAAAAGGGTCATGTACCAGCGCGGCGCGCACCCCGGGAAACTTGTTAGCAACAATCGACATACCGATCCCGGTGCCACAGATCAGAATCCCCTGTTGCGCCTTGCCGGTCGCAACTGCGCGAGCAACTCGTTCGCCAAAGTCGGGGTAATCTACCGAGGCATTATTGTCTGTGCCGAGATCAGTAAAAACAATCTGGCGCTCTACAAGAAACTCCTTGACAACCTCTTTAAGTTCCAGCCCACCGTGATCACTACCAATAACCAGCATAATTAAACCTTCCGGAAAACCAGCGTGGCATTGGTCCCGCCAAAACCAAGAGAGTTGGACATCGCCACTTTAACCGCTACCTGCCGGGCGGTTTTTGGCACATAGTCAAGATCACACTCAGGCGAAGGATTGTCGAGATTGATCGTCGGCGGAACGGCACCCCGATCGATAGCCATTAATGAGTAAACCGCTTCGAGCCCCCCGGCCGCGCCAAGGGCGTGTCCGGTCATACTCTTGGTCGAACTGATCATGACCTTGCGCGCATGATCTCCCAGCACCGTCTTGATCGCCATCGTTTCATAGAGATCGTTAAATGACGTCGATGTTCCGTGTGCATTGATGTAATCAACATCCTGCGGGGCAATGCCAGCCCCCTTGAGAGCCATCTTCATACAGCGTGCCGCCCCTTCTCCATTCGGTGCGGGGGTCGTCAAATGATAGGCATCAGAGCTCAGTCCGTAGCCACAAATTTCACCGTAAATTTTTGCGCCACGGGCCTTGGCCGATGTATATTCTTCAAGGATCAGGATCCCGGCACCTTCCGACATAACAAAGCCATCACGATCACGATCAAAGGGACGACTGGCGGCAGTCGGATCATCATTACGTGAAGACAATGCCTTCATGACACTGAATCCGACAATGCCCAGGGGCGTAATCGTCGCCTCGGTTCCACCGGCAAACATCATGTCAACATCACCACGTTTAATCATGTGGTAGGCATCGCCAATCGAATGGGTACCGGTCGCACAGGCCGATACCGACGAAAGATTCGGCCCCTTGGCACCAAAACGGATTGAAATCATTCCCGGAGCAAGATTGATAATGACCATCGGGATAAAGAAAGGGGAAACTTTTTTATAGCCGCGTTCGGTCAAAGCTGTGTGATACTGCTCGATCGCCGGCAGCCCGCCGAGACCGGCGCCAACCAGCACACCGACTCGTTCTGCGTTATCATCGGTGATCACATATCCGGAATCCTGCAAGGCCATTTCACTGGCAGCCAATGCAAAATGGATAAACCGATCCATTTTTTTGATTTCTTTTTTTTCGATGTAATCTTCGACATTGAAATCATTGGCCTCACCCGCGATGCACGTTGGCAAGTCCGACGCATCAAAATGGCTAATCGTACCAATACCGGAGCGACCATCCATCAATGCCTGCCAGTTCTTTTCTACGCCGGTTCCAAGAGCAGAAACAGCGCCAAGACCAGTAACTACGACTCTTCTCATGGTTCGATATTTCCTTTGTCAGTGACTCTATCTCACGACATGCGCTACATCTGAACGGATCACAAAGGAGAAGGAGAGGCGATTGCCTCTCCTTCAGTACACAGCTCAGGATTTCTCAGTAATATAATCGATTGCATCTTGAACTTTTTGAATCTTTTCGGCATCTTCATCAGAAATTTCGATATCGAATTCTTCTTCAAGCGCCATGACCAGTTCAACCGTATCGAGAGAATCTGCACCGAGATCTTCCATAAAAGAAGCCTCGTTCGTAACCTGCTCCTCATCAACTCCGAGTTGTTCAGTAACAATCTGCTTTACGCGTTCTTCGATAGAAGCCATTGTTAAACCTCCTGTTTGTAGTTAGCCGTACCGTAATATCGGCAGGATCCAGTTTTACATATACATGCCGCCATTGACGGCGACGACTTGACCAGTAATATAAGCGGAACTTTCCGCAGCAAGAAAAAGTACCGCGTTGGCGATATCATCCGGAGTGCCAAGACGCTCCATTGGAATTTGTGTCGTCAATTTCTGACGTTCACTCTCTGGCAACTTGTCTGTCATCTCGGTGGCAATAAAGCCGGGAGCAATAGCATTCACAGTCACGTTGCGACGTGCCAGTTCACGAGCATTCGATTTGGTAAGTCCAATCAGCCCCGCTTTGCTGGCACAATAGTTCGCCTGCCCTGCATTCCCCATCTGCCCGACGATCGAAGCAATATTAATAATGCGTCCGTAACGCTGCTTCGACATAATCTTTGCGGTAGCCCGGGTACAGAGAAAGGCCCCCTTGAGATTGACCGACAAAACCGCATCCCAGTCCTCATCCTTCATCCGTAGCAGCAGCGCATCGCGGGTAATTCCGGCGTTATTGACGAGAATATCGATTTTACCGAATTTGTCCATAGCCGCAGCAACCATTTTCTCGACATCTGCAACGGCGGTCACATTGCCCTGAACGGCAATGGCCTCAACCCCGACTGCCTTAAGTTCAGCCACTGTCGCTTCGGTGTTTGGCAAGTCGATATCGACGGCAACGATATTCGCCCCCTGATTTGCCAGTGCAAAAGCAATACTTCGACCAATTCCGCGTGACGCACCGGTCACGATAGCTACTTTGTTTTTTGGCATCGTTTATCTCCTCATCAATCAACATATAACGCACGCGCAAAAACTAAATGATTTTTTGCAGACTGTCACAATCCTCAATGTTTGCCGTAGAGACCTGCCGGGCAATCCGTTTGATCAAACCACAGAGCACTTTTCCGGGACCAATCTCAATGAAACGCTCGACGCCGAGCTCGGCCATGCGGACAACGGAGTCATCCCAGCGCACCGGAGCGCTGACTTGCGCGACCAGCAAATGGCGGATGCGTGAAGCGTCGACATTCGGCGTAGCCTCAACATTTGTCACTACCGGAAGACGCAACGCACCGGGTTCAATCGCTGCCAGTACTTCGTCCAGCCTTTCACCGGCAGGAGCCATCAAAGAACAGTGAAATGGCGCGCTGACCGGAAGTCGCAGCGCCCGTTTTGCACCTTTTTTCAGCGCCAGCGACATCGCCCGTTCAACGGCAGTCGCATGACCGGCAATTACCACCTGACCGGGACTGTTGAAATTCGCAGGAGAAACAACCTCCCCCGCCGCAGCTGTCGCGCAAACCTCATCAAGCAGTGCGGCATCGAGCCCGATTACTGCGGCCATCGCTCCAACCCCGACCGGCACAGCTTCCTGCATGAACGCGCCGCGCTTGCGAACGGTGCGTACCGCATCAGCAAACGTCAACCCGCCGGCACAGACCAGCGCGGAATATTCGCCGAGCGAATGTCCGGCAACGTACGCAGGAACCAGCCCGGTCTCCTGTTCCAGCACTTTAAGAGCAGCGATACTGGTTGTCAAGATTGCCGGCTGGGTATTGGTTGTCAACTTCAAATCTTCATCGGGACCATTAAAACAAAGGGTGGCCAGATCGCAGCCGAGGGCATCGTTTGCTTCTTCAAAAACCGCCCTGGCAACAGGGAAGTTATCGACGAGATCCTTACCCATTCCAGCATGTTGCGATCCCTGTCCGGGAAAGACAAAAGCTATCATCAATGCATGACTCCTGAAACTGTTCCGATCAATATTTTCTACTCAGGCTGAGGCTACTTGTCAACGACCTCAGCAGAACCATCATACGCCTCGCGCAAATGCGCAAGTAATTTTTCGTTGACACGTTGCGCGGTAAAATCGTGTGCCATGCGGATCGCGTTCATCACCGCGCGTTCATTTGAACCACCATGGCAGATCATTCCGGTACCGCCAATCCCCAACAGTGGAGCGCCGCCATATTCGGCGTAATCAATTTTTTTAGCGAACGCTTTAAAGGCCGGTTGCATCAGCAGATAACCCGTTTTTGCCAAAAATCGTGATTTTATTTCACGGGACAGCATCACTTTGATCGCTTCAGCCAACCCTTCGGCAACCTTGAGAACGATATTTCCAACGAAACCATCACAGACAACGACGTCAACCTGACCATTAAAAACGTCACGCCCCTCAATATAACCGCGATAACCGGCGCAGCAGTTCTTCAGTAATTGATGTACCTCACGTGTCAGCTCGGTCCCTTTGCTCTCTTCTGCTCCATTTGAAAGCAACCCTACCACCGGTTTTGACTTGCCGAGGATCTGTTGGACATAAACCTCCCCCATCAATGCAAACTGCACCAGATGGAGTGACTTGCAATCGACATTGCCGCCGGCATCAAGAACCAGGACATGATCCTTGGTTGTCGGCATGACTGTCGCTATTGCCGGGCGATCAATCCCGGGGAGGCGCTTCAGGACAAACATGCCGGCCGCCATCGTTGCACCGGAATTTCCGGCACTCACAACCGCATGTGCCCGACCGGCCTTGACCAGCTCGAAAGCAACCCGAATCGATGAATCTTTCTTCTTGCGCACAGCATCGGAAGCGGAATCATCCATCCCGACAACTTCACTGGCATGTTGAATTTCAAGCGACAATCGACGGTGATCGTGCTTGAGTAATTCAGCTGCAATCCGCGCCTGGTCGCCAACCAGGACGATCGAAAAACCCCAGTCACGTGCAGCCTGCACAGCGGCGGAGACTTCAATGGCGGGGGCATTGTCGCCGCCCATGACATCAACCGCAACGATTATTTTATCACGCAAGGGTTTGGGTCCTATTTATCGGTGGAAACGACTTCTTTACCCTTGTAAAAGCCGCAACTCGGACAAACGCGATGAGCCGGCTTCGGTTCTTTACATTCCGGACAAGTCGAAATTCCCGGGGCGATCAACGCATCATGTGAACGACGCATATCGCGCTTCGATTTTGAGGTCTTTTTCTTCGGCACTGCCATGACTGAAAGTTCTCCTTCTACTGCATATTGTTCATGAATGGTTAATGATCTAGCGATTGGCAGCACGCCATCACACTGCCTGTTCGGCTCAGCTCTTCAATTTTTTTAAAACGTCAAAGCGGGAATTGAATACTTCCGGCTCGCACGCACAAGGTTGCTGGTTCAAGTCGGTACCGCAGCGCGGGCAAAGCCCCTGGCACTCTTCCCGACACAGGAGCTTAACGGGCAACGCAACAATAATCTGCTCCTGAATCTCGGTGGCAAGATCAATCTCGTCGCCGTGAAATGAAATCAAATTCATCTCTTCGGCACTCAGTTCAACTTCATCCCCGGTCTCTTCATCACTGACACCGGGAAAATCCGATGTATAGGTGAGAGTGAAATCGCTGATGATCGGCATGACCGCAGGAGCAAGACACCGACTGCAGATCCCCTCCACTGTCAATTCAAGCCGCCCGCACACCTCGACAAAACCGCCCACCTGACTGCAATGCAGAAGCAAATCAACTGCATCGGAAAACGTCAGTTCATTCGCTCGGCCGATACGCTCAAGCTCCGGAAAGGACGCGATTGGCTCTTTACGCTCCATAACCAGAGGGGTTGAGCCTAGTTCTTCAAGTTTGATCAACATGAGTTGCACCGATGACAAGAATCGCTTAGTATAAAGACCAACCGCAGTTTGTCAAGGACGTTTCGCGGGCAAGGGTCGACTTTTGGCCGACTCTCTATTAGCTTATCCGCCCGGATTATGCAAGCCATTTTAATTCACTCATTCACTCTTGCCCGCCATTAATTCAGCCCTGTGGCGGCACGCCGAATCGACGGAACAATCTATGCGCGAAAATACTTTTCATCGGCTCATTCAAATCATGGCAACATTACGCTCGCCCGAAGGGTGTCCATGGGACCGGGAACAAACCCCCGAAAGTCTGATCCCGTATCTTGCCGAAGAAGCGTGTGAGGTTATTGAGGCACTCACCGGTGACGACCCCGACGCCATCTGCGAAGAGCTGGGAGACCTCCTGCTGCAGGTGGTTTTTCTGGCCCGTATTTTTGAAGAACGGGGTAGCTTCTCGATTGAGGATGTCGTCACCTCCATCAACCAAAAACTTGAAAGACGCCACCCTCACGTGTTTGGTGATCACCCGACCATCCATTGTCCCGATGAGCAGAGTATTCTCTGGGACAAAATCAAGCAACAGGAAAAGTTAAATAAAAAAAGCCCGCGGTAGCACAACGTTTAATCTGCTGAAAGCATGCGATACGCTTGCTGATCGTTTGCCTCAAGCGCCTCAAGCTGATCGATCAAACCGCCGCGATTCAGTTTTTCACGATAATCATCGGGGTGGTGGGTCAGCAGGTAGTGCAAATAATCCAGATTGCGCTCAATGGTCGAGGCGTAAAGATCATCATCAATCCCCCATCGCTGGGAGAAATGCGGTCGGTAATAACGACGCATATCCTCAAGATCGGTCCGCAATCGCCGGTCAACCAGTGAATAGAACTCGAGTGTTTTTTGCAGAAGGTCAAATTCGTCCCGGTAGTTTCCCATCTGCCCCTCGTCAAATTCACGATAGAGGAAGAGCAGTTTCTCCAGGTAGGTCCGATCGGCAATCTGCCCGGCCAGATCAGCAGACGCCAACATTTTACCGAGGGTCTTCCCCGCAAGGCCAACAAAAGGCAGGTCTTCGATACACTCGCTGAAACGGGTGCAACAAATCAACGCAACACATAATTCAGTCGTTGCCTGCGCAACCCCACGTTGCCGAAAATAAGACAAGGTGAACGCAACACTGCGTTCCTCATGGACAGGACCGAAACGTGCGCCGGTGCCCTCAACCTCCTCTTCGCGTTGGATATAGCCGGTGTCGTGCAACATCGCCGCACTCAGGGCAACAACGACATCATCGGCGGGGAGCACAAGTTCCGACAGACTGGCCCCGTGAATAAGACGCATCAGCGCCAAAAGTGTATCGGTCGTATGCTGGAGATCATGGAACCCGACATTACACGCCAGATATCGCGGATAATGTCCGCGATAAAGATCAACAACCGACTGGGCGGTATGATCAAATAAAAAACAGTCGGCCTGCGGATAAATTTCGTGAAACAGTTGTTTCACCTCGGTGATAACAACCGCTGAAGAGGACATATCCAGAAGAGTTCCGAGATAACGTGGTTCAGAGGTAAAAGGCAAAGGTCGCTCCGAAGCTATTGAGCAGAGTATTTTTATAAAGGTCCTGTCAGTCAGTCAGTCAGATAAAGCGATAGAATCGGGAAATAGGTGATCAAGGCAACACACAGTAACAAGATCAGTAAAAATGGCAGTGTCGCCAGATAAAGTTCAGTAATCGGTTTTTTAAAACGATAGCTGGCAATAAAAAGATTGATTCCGACTGGCGGTGTCAGATAACCGATCTGCATATTGGCCAGAAATATAATTCCAAGATGGACCGGATGAACACCATAGCCGACGGCAACCGGCAAAATAAGCGGGACCACCAGAACCAGTGCAGAGAATATATCAAGAAAGGCCCCGAGCAATAGCAAAAAAATATTGAGCAGAATTAAAAATGTAAATTTACTTGAAACGTGTTCATTGATCAAGCTGAAGAGCTTCTGGGGGGCACCAGAGTCGATCATGTAATTAGCTGAAGCCAGTGACACTCCGAGAATCAGGAGAATCCCTCCCACCATCAGCATTGACTGGCGGATAATCGCGGGCAGCTGACGCACAGAAACATCGCGTAAAATCAGGATTTCGACAATCAGCACATAAAAAGCAGTGACTGCGGCAGCTTCAGAAACTGCAAAGTAGCCGCTGTAGATCCCTCCCAGAACCACAATCGGCAGCGGCAGCTCCCACACCGCTGCGCGAAACGCATGGGCAACTTCCCGCCAGGAAAATTCTGTCAGCGAACGCCGTCGGCCACGATTGACCCAAAAACTCCAGCATGACAGCGAAACCACCATCAACAGACCGGGAATAATACCGGCGAGAAACAGGGCATCAATCGTCACCGGGGCGCCGATATCCGCCTGTTGTGCAACAACCCCGTAGAGGATCAATGGCAATGACGGGGCGAAGAGCAATCCGAGGCTCCCCGAGGTCGTCACCAGTCCGAGATTGAAAGATTCAGGATATCCGGCTTCGCGCAAGGCCGGATAGAGCAACGCGCCGAGGGCAACAATCGTTACCCCGGAAGCTCCGGTAAATGCCGTAAAGATCGCGCAGGTCGCCAACGAGACCACCGCAAGACCGCCGGGAACCCAGCCGATCAATGCCTGGGTCAAACGCACCAATCGCCGCGGGGCATTGCTTTCGCTCAGCAAATAGCCCGCAAAAGTAAACAACGGGATCGCCAGCAAAATTGGCATTTCCGCCAAGCGGTAGATCTCAACCGGCACCACCGAAAGATCGATTTCCGCGCGATAAAAACCGAGCAGGGCACTTGCGGCGATAACCGCAAACAAGGGCGCCCCGCAAAGCGCGACCAAGGCCAGCAACACCCCTCCCAGGATCACGATACCGCCCGTTTCCCCAGCAGGCATGACGCCCGGCGAATGAAGTGCCAGAGGTAACGATACGCGATCAGTCCAAATCCCGCCGGGAGAATGATCTGCGCCAGCCAGGATGGATAATCAATGAGAACCTGCGCACCGAATTCGATCTCCATACGGACAAATGACCACGAGTACCACGCGAGAACCAGACAGACGACGACGGTAAACATGTCGGTGAACATCCGCACCATCAGTTGCACAGAGGGTGGTAAAAAGCGGGATAACAGGTCAATATTAATGTGATTATCATCGCGGCTTGCAGCAACGGCACCGACCAGACAGAGCCACAGGATGAGGAGGCGCAGCAGCTCGTCCCCCCAGATCAACCCGCTATCGAACACATTGCGCAGCAGAATCAACAATCCCGCCAAACCGATCATCACCAGCAACAACACCACCAGCAACAGATCTTCCCCCCCCTTGCCGATCTTCCAGAGGATGGTCAGTACGCGCGCGGCGCTTTTTTTGCCTGACGAATCGATCACGGCTGGTGTGAACGCCGGAAGTCGTCAAGATGTGCTTCGAGTTGCCGCAACAGTTCACGATCAAAAAAACCTTCTGCGGCAAGAATATCGATGGCCTTGCGGGTCCGCTGCCGAAACTCGGCCGCCGCTACCGGAGTCTGATCAATAATTGTCACCCCCTGCTCACGCAACACATTCAGTGCTTCACGATTATCAATCCGGTTACGACGATCAAAAGCGATAAAAAGCGGTTCCATCACGTCTCGAACCACCTGCTGATCTTCCTCTTTGACTTTATCAAAGGCACCTTTATCCAGGGCAAAAACCCCCATCACATAGGTCATCGGAGTGGTCGTCAAGTAGGCTATTTTAGTCTGCCATTGAAAAATCAAGGCACCAATCGGTGAAGTGCCAACAACTTCAACCAGACCTGTCTGCAACCCGGTCAGCACGTCGGTAATTGGCAATGATACCGGGGATAAACCCAGGGCAGCCATCGATTCGTAATAAACCCGATCCCCCTCCGGAACCCAGACTTTGCGTCCGTCCATATCTGCCAAGGTACGGATTGGAGTCTTGCTCATCATCAGCGCAAAACCGCCCTCGGCAAAGCCAAAACTGACAAAACCAGCCTGTTCAAAACCGGCCCGCAAAGGCCCGTCAAGCCGCTCGCGCACGTAATCAACTTCTTCCAGGTTATTAAAAAGCAACGGCAAACTATACAGACGCAGGTCGGGATAAACCGGTTCAAGCCCGCCGCCGGTAAACATCCCTCCGTGCAACTGCCCCAGACGAATCTTGCGCAAGACGTTATTTTCTCCCCCCATCACCCCGCCGGTATAAAATTTAAAATTGACGCGGCCAGCAGTTTGCGCCTTGATCGTTGCAGAGGCTTTGCGCATCTCGGTAATCCAGTACGAACCCTCCGGCGCAATCGTGGCAACTTTAAAGGTCATCGCGGTCGCAGTTGACATTAACAAGGCAAGCAGCAACAGGCTGAGTCCACCAACTTTGAAAGCATTCATAGCTTTATCTTCATCCCGTTAAAAATATTCTTCGGCAGACAACAACAATTGTCGTGCCTCACGTTGTGCCAGCACATTCAGCAAGGTCAACCCTGGCTGTTCAGTCTCGGCGTCCAGAACCTCGGTCAATAAACGATCATGCACTTCGCGGTCAAAAACTGTTCGGGCATAATACCGGGCATACGCAACCTTGAAATTCAACGCCTTACCACCGGAAAGAACAAGCGCCTGCTCAAAATGGATCCGTCCTTCTTCAGGTCGCCCTCCCAAAGCGGCCGGACGCAACGACTTGAGAATCCCCAGATAAAGGTGCGGATTGCCATTTTCGTAGCAATTGTCAAGGGTCACGATATGCGTCAGCAACGATTCAATCTTCGGTAGATCGGCAAGCGCTGACCAGTCATCACTATGCGCCTGCATCCACGCCAGCCAGCTGACCGCCAGAGCGTAGAGCTCAGGCAATTCATCGTTATCAAACCCGGCAAGTGACTGATTGAATTCATCATAGGGGCGCGCTGTCAAGTCACAATCATTACGTCTGACTACACACCATGCCGCTTCGCCATAATGTCGGGCTCGTTCAGTCAGGCGCGCCGCCCGTTGTCTATCTTCAACCAGGGAGGCCCCGTAAAATGCATAGAGTTTGGCCCCGGCACGCAACAAGTCCGTATCGGCAGGATCATCGGCAATCAGCGTGTCAAGGAGGATCAGGTAGGCAGGAACCCCGGCAGAAACGGTCTCCGGGTCGTTTTGATTGAGAATTGCATCGTTGAGCGCGACGGGAATCCGGCCAAAACAACCGGTCAGCAACAACATGCAACCAAGTGTCAGTACGCCAATCCCTCGCTTTATTCCGTCCTGCATTGTCATTGTCATCGCCGACCCTTTTCACCCATATCTACAAATTACATCGATCTCACATACTATACAATTGGCTGAAAAAGACAAGAATTTCTCCCGTTTAACCGGTGCAGACATCATCCTCAATCACGCCTGGGTCTGATCAGTTACCGGGCTTCGCGTAATTTTACACGCTTACCACCCCCCGATCAGAGTGACGCCCGTATCTTGCAACGGACCGGGTTTGCCAGCTCCGCCAGGCAAACAAAAAGCCAGTCGAAAAAAAATCGACTGGCTTTTAAATGGAGGCTCCGACCAGATTCGAACTGGTGATAAAGGTGTTGCAGACCTCTGCCTTACCACTTGGCGACGGAGCCATATTACAACGACTTAAGCGACGGTATAGATAACAAATAGGCTTGGGAGTGTCAAGGCAATTGTTCGCGACAAATGCTGCCGAGAGCACAACTGATCAGATAAATTTAACGGAAATTCCTTTTATTAAAGAATAATCCGACGTATAATTGCGATATGAAAAACATCATACATATAGTTGCCGTTTTGCTTGCAATTCACCTGTCTCTCCCCCTGCTGCTGGCGGCGCAACCTCCAGAAGAACGCAGCGTCGAGATAAGAACCGATCCGGAAAAGCCAAAAGATACGATCATTGACGTATTGATCGGCACAACCCCGCCCATGCCTACCGAAAATGGTCTGCTGATCTTGCGTGCCTATTACGACATAGATAACAATGGCAAACGCGGGGAACAAGACCAGGAGCTTGAAAACCACCTGACTTGCGAAATCGATGCAATTGAATATTCCCTCCCCGCGTTCATTCCCGGACTGGCATACAACAAAAATTACCGCATCACCTGTTCAGGCAAGGATTTTATGCCAAGTCGACCGATTCCCGAGGTTTTCATCGCCAAACACGGTCAGATCATTAAAATGGATTTGCCCTGCCGTCCCTCTACGCCGCCAGCGACCACCGAACCGCTAGCGTCTCCCCCGCAGTAACCCCGTTGTTCCTGACCACCGGGCGGCAAGACACTGCTTTGGCACCGCGTTGGACCGACCGGGGTCAATCGAACTCGATCCAGCCGTCACAGAGCGGGAAATAGAGCGCCGTACGCACCGGAAGGTCAGGACAGAACGACCGCATCAGTTCAGCGTAGCGGCTTAATTGATCACGATATTTGACCAGTTCCGCAGCCAGAAACACATCGCGCGATGAATTCTGCGGAGCAGTGACCTTATAATCAATGATCCAGCGCACCCCGTCGGCGACAAACGAACGATCGATCACCGCATGGACCAACTCTCCTGCAATAATACCGGACAACGCCCACTCACACTTTGCCGACGGATGATCAGCAAGGATCCAGCGTCCACGGGGCGATGACAAACAGGTCGTCAGTGCCGCTGCAACCACATCGGTCTGTGCGGCAAGGAACTGACGCGGAACCCCCAGGTTGGCGAGCTGGCGGGCGAGAATGTCGTGCTCAACAGCGTGACGCAGTTCCACCCCCGTCTTTGCCATGCGTTCCAGATAACGGTGCACCAGCGTCCCTACCAGACGTCCTGTCTCGACCTTGAAATCGCGGACCATAGCGGTCTGGCTGTCCTCTTCATCAACACGCGCGGAAGCAGCCTGCGCAACTGCGTGTGGCGGAAAATGCGCAGCAACGAGGGACGGCGGTTGCCAGGTGAGAGGCAAACGCCGCAACGGTTGAGAGAGCGTACCCTCGGCGGTCGCCAAGCCGATGTCCGTCGTCCGCGATAAAACAGAGGCTGGAATATGGGGCAGGAGCTTTTCCAGAAATGACCCGTTATCCGCACATGGTGTGCCATCAACGGCCGCTCGGACCGAACCGGTAAAGATCAGGCGCTGACGCGCGCGCGTCGCGGCAACGTAAAGAAGACGGCCTGTCTCGTAGTCTTGTTTGTCCTTTTCCAGACGCCCGATCATGCGAAAAATCGGGTCTTCGGTCTGTGCATCATGCGCCGCAAATGGCGCGAGCAGCAACCCCTGCTGTGGATGTTCGAGCCAGCGCAATAACGGTTTTTGGTCGGCAGCTGAACGGCGACCACAGCCGGGGATGATCACCGTCGAAAATTCCAAACCTTTCGCCTTATGAATCGTCATGACATGCAAGCGTGCATCGGCAGCGGTGTCGACCCCGGCATAAAGGCCGGTGAGCCGTTCATCGAATTCGGCCAGCGACAGCAGCTCTCCGCCCTGTTCACAACTGTCGATCAGGCGCAGAATCTGTTCAGCGTCGTTGAGATCGGTCTGGGCGTAGCAGGTTGGGCCACCAAGACGCAGCCAGCAACTTTCGACCAATCGCCGCAAGCCAACCCGGCCCCGTTGTGCACTCCCCTCTTCAATAATGGTCATGACCCGCGACAAGCGTTGGTACCCGTCAACGGACAATCGCGACATGCGCACCAGATCGTTGGTCAGCTCACGCAACGCCGCTTGTTTGTCATCAGCGCAGAGGACATCCAGATCAGTCAACGTTAAACCACACCACGGAGCGCGCAAGACCGTCAGCGCGCTGAGCCGATCGGCCGGTTGCACTATTATGCGCAGCAGTGCACGTAAATCGCGGGCGACCGGGCGTTCCACCAGCGGGTCAATATCGTGAGACTGACAGAGCAACCCCGCAGCGCGTAACGCGGGTAAAATTCGGCGCAGGTGACTGCGCGACCGGACCAGCACGGCAATATCGTCGCGCGGATGTTCCTGCAGGGTATCCCTGACCAGCGCGGCAATAGTGCGCCCCTCCACGTCATCATCACCTTCAGCAAACAGATTAAATTCGACATCCACACCGCCATCGCGCATGGCAGCAGCAGCGGAATAAGCCACGGCACCGCGTAACTGATCGTTGCGCGGCGGCAAAATCGAGGGAAATGTCTGGTTAAACCACGCCACCAATGTCCCGTCCGAACGGAAATTTGCGGTCAGACGTAACGGCTGCAACGACACGGTGCCTACGCCCCGTTCCCAGGAGCGGAGAAAAAGACCAACTTCAGCCTCGCGAAACCGGTAGATCGACTGCATCGGGTCCCCGACCAGAAACAAGGTGCGCCCGTCGCCGCGCTGCCACCCTGAAGTCAGCAGTTCAAGCAACCGATATTGCAAAAATGACGTATCCTGAAATTCATCGACCAGAATATGTTCAAGGGTCGCGTCGAGTTTAAGGAGCAAATCGGTGGGGGTGTTATCACTCTCCAGAGCATCTGCGGCGCGCAACGCAATTTCGGAAAAATCGACCGTGCCGTGTTCACGAAATACCAGCCAGAGTTCGGCAACCGCCAACGGCAGCAGCTCCAGCAACGCCTGCAACGTTTCCCATTGATTGTCAGGATAGGCCGCAGTGACGGGCAACTGACGGATCTGGCCAAGGTGCCTGATCAGTTCCGGACAATCGGCGAGCGTATTGAGCAGGGCCAACATCCGCCCCTTCATCTCCTGAGCCTGCCCCGCTCCGGCCGGGAATCCTGCCCCCTTGTTGACGGTTTTGCGCAACGTGCCACTGCCGGTCAGCAGTAACGACGCCAACGCTTGCCACACGGTGATCTTTGCGACCACTGCGTCAGGAAACGTATCCATGTCACGCAGGGGGTGATCGGCACAGGATTCCAGATGCGCCGCCGCGTAACCAGCTAACGCCACCAGTTCATCCCGCCAGGCGACCGGAAAGACTTCATCCACACGCCGCAAATCATCTTCGAGCAGAGCGGTCAACGTCGCTTCAAACCGTTCGCGCCGATCCGGTTCGCTCCCCAAATGCCGCAACCACTGATCACGACGGCGCAACATATCGACGAGCAGATCGCGTAACCGGTTCAGGCGATTATCGACGTGCGCGGCGAGCAGGGCAACGGCGTCGGCACCGCGCCCCGACTCGATCCGTGCCAGCGTTCGTTCCGCTGCCAGACGGTAGAGCGGATCGGGATTCTCGACCAGCTCCGGCATCCCGCCACAGCGCGTCACCCATGGCATCCGGCGCAGCAACCAGCTGTTAAAACCGTCAATCGTGCGGATCTGCAAGCGGGCCGGATTTTCGTTCAAGCGCCAGCCCTGTGCCGCATCACGGGCGAGAGCCGCAGTCGCCAGTTCCCAGGTTTTTTGTGCGTGCACGCTGTCCGGACGAGGGGCGCGCGCACCCTCCAGTGCCGCCAGCAATCGACCGTGCATCTCCGCCGCCGCCTTGCGGGTAAAAGTGATCGCCAGAATCTCCTCGGGACGCTGCACAATGGCCAGCAGCGCAAGAATCCGCTGGATCAGCAGCTCGGTCTTCCCTGCTCCGGCAGGGGCCTGAACGATGAATGACGCCTGCACATTGAGCGCTGCGTGACGCGCCGCACCATCCGGCAACATGGACGAGGCGGTCATAGAGCCTCCTCAAAGCTGCCGCCGCCTTGTCCGTCAATGCGGCAGAAGCCACTCAAATCACAATAACGGCAGGCCTGCGCCGCGCTGACCGGAGCAACCGCAGCGGCCCCCGAGCAGAAATCGGCAGCCAGGGCTTCGAGGCGAATCCGCCACGCAGCGGTCAATTCCATCCAGCTGCCAAGCCCTTCGTCTGCGGCAATACGTGACTTCTCCACGCCGCTCACGCCCGGGACCAGATCACTGTGTGCGGCGATACCGACAAAACGCAAATCGTCACTGCGGAGGATGCCAAAGGCAATCCCCGCCAGCTCATGAGGTGGAATATTCAGGGCATAAATCGGCAACTGTGGCTCAAGCAATCGATCACCGATAAGGTCAGCGACGCGCACCTGACCGGTTTTGTAATCGATAATAAATTTTCGTCCGTCAGCCAGGCGATCAATCCGGTCAATCTTTACCTGAAAAATCAACGCACCCACCTGCTCGGTATGCGCTTGTTCGACCGCCACCACCTGGAACCCGGGGCGCTGGCGTTCCACCTCGCGCAACCAGCGTCCGAGCAACTTTTCAAGTCGGCGGCACTCCACCTCCAGCAGCCTGACACCGGGTTGTTCAGGCATACGGGCGAGTTCATTTTGCACCCCTGCGGCCACCGCAGCGACAACCAGCGTATCGATAGCGGCATCACTCATCGCCTGCAACGACGCTGAATTCCCCAACTGTCGCCACACTTCTTCGAGGCAGGCGTGGACAAGGCTCCCTCGCTGCAACGCATCCAGACCAATTTCAGGGCGCTCGAAATCGTGTGCATAGAGACGGTGTCGCGCGTAGGCCCGAAACGGGCAAAGCGCCTGATCTTTGAGAATCGCCATGCCGCCAAAAGTACGTTGCCCGGCAGGCAGCACCGCTCCCTGCGCATCAAGAAAAAGATCAAACTGCGGCTGATTGGTGAAAAATAGCGTAGCGGGGTCATGACTTGCGGCACGTTGCGGAGCATGCTCGGGGAGTGCGGCGATCAACGGGCTGGGGCGCAACTCAAGAGCACCTTCGCGCTGTGGATAGCTGAGTATGACCTGCGGCGCGGCAGCACAAAGGCGTTGCATGATTTGCCGGGCAAAAACCCGTTCATGCTCAGGGTCGGCGTGTGGCAGATGAAAACGACGTTGCAGTGCGACCGGTAAAAAAGGATTCGGCCGTGCCGCTTCAGGCAGCGCACTGTCGGTCATCCCCATCACCCAGAGATGATCGAAATGTAGTCCAGCAACTTCCAGCAGGCCGAGAACCTGCACCGCAGCGGATGAACCCTCAGGCTGAAAAAGGGTTTCCTGTGCCAGGCGCCGCAACAAGGTAACGACACCGTGACGATCAAGCGGTGCGCTGACGATATCAAGCGCCGCCAACGACGGAAGCAATGTGTCGCGCCAGGCGGATAATGCCTGATATTCGCTTGAATCGAATCCGCGACTGCCGGGCCAACCCGCCTGATCAAGGGCATGGAGCAGTGGATTGACCCAGTCACCGGGCAAATGCCGCTCGCGTGTGGTGATAAAATCAAGCAGGGTCTGGCCGCGCCTGGCCAGCTCTGGTGCATGACTGTAACGCCATCGCCCCTGATTTTTTTCCGCCAGGCGCACAACTGCAGCAAAGCTGAGGCGGGCACGTCGTAGCCCGCGCAGGTTACTATCAAGCTGGGCACGGCTGGTCAGCTCGTGACCACGGCTGAAATAGGGCGAACGCAACAACCGCGAAATATTTTCGATCGGCAGATCACGTTCCAGTTGCAATATTTCGAGGGCCGCCGCAATCACCCCCTGCTCGGCCAGTGGGCGTCCAAGAGAAAGGTTGAAACCATGAGGATCGTGGGTCGGGGTCAGCAGGCTGGGGGGATCAAGTTCGGCGCGAAAAATGCGTTCGATTTGGGTACGACTCGATTGCAGATTCGGCACAACAATGCCGATATTCGTTGCCCCGTCGTCGAGCAGTTGGCGGGTCCAGCGCGCCGCAGTCCGCACTTCATCATCAGTGTCAACACAGGGAACACGCCACAATTGCCCCGGCGGCGCACACCCCGGAGGCATTGCTTGCACTCGACACCCTGCCGTTGCACCGACTTCGCTCAGCCTGAGCAGATGCGGACTCAGTTGATCAAAACCAATCAATAACAGCTCGTTTGGTAACGCCATCTGCCCGGCACTTATTGCGGCCAGCACCCGTTGCCAGGTAGTGGAGCGGTCGTGCCAGTTTCCGTTCTGCAAACATTGAGTATAATTTTTACGCCAACGCAACCAGGTGAGCTGATCTTCATTTAACTGCTGCGCCGTGAAATCAAGCTGGTATTCCTCCGCCAGCTGACAGGCATCATAAGCCATTTTCGCGGTAGTGGACAACTGGAGCAAACCATTGGCCGATTCCGCATTGATAATCCGTTCCCACAGCTGGACAGCCTGACGATCATTCAGCAGTCGCCAATCTTCACCGAGCACCGCCAACGAATTTTCCAGCCAGACCGACACCGGCATTAATGATGGCGTCGTCCAGACCGTCATCCCGGCAGCTTTCATCTGTGCGTCGTAACGCGTCGCCAACCACCGCGCCAAACGATTGTTGACAGACAGCGCGGTCGCCCCCGCTGCAAGCCGTGAAAAAAGCTGTTCTTCGTCCCAGCTTAGCTGATCCATGAACGCTTTTCCGCATAGATCACCAGCAGCAGAACCACGCTCACCCCTACCCCATCGGCAAAGAGATCCCACCATTCGGCGCTACGGGTGGACGTCAAGGTCAGTTGCGCGATTTCCAGCAAACCACCGTAAGCAACCACAGCGAACCAACTGAGGGCACAGTTTATTGCATTCAACGTGCGCCAGTCACGAAGACTGATCAACGCCAGCAGCATCAGCCCTCCATAGGCGGCAGCATGATGCAGTTTATCCCAGCCGAGAACGCCGTAATCAACGGCGGGAGGATTCACAAGCGACAACCAGGCGATCGCAATCGCCCAGCCAAAGAGCAGGACAAGATGGAAAATAATTATCAGGAAGTGTTTGCGCATCAGTCAGACCGGCCGTCAGCGCAAGCTGCCGATTAGCTCGTGGATATCGGCAATGCCTTCTTCGCGACAAAACCGTTCAATCCCGGCGACGATATCCGCCATCACCCCCGGATCAACAAAGTTCGCCGTACCAACCTGCACCGCTGTCGCCCCGACAATCAGGAATTCGAGCGCGTCCATCGCCGTCATGATGCCGCCAATCCCGATCACCGGAATCTTGACCGCTTGCACCACCTGATGCACCATCCGCACCGCCACCGGGCGAATCGCCGGACCGGAGAGACCGCCAATGCGGTTGGCAATGCGCGGTTTCCGGGTTTTGACATCAATCGCCATGCCGGTCAGGGTGTTGATGCAGCTGATGGCGTCAGCCCCAGCCTCCTCGGCGGCCCGGGCAATGACGGTAATATCGGTCACGTTTGGCGTTAATTTAACAATCAGCGGTTTGCTGCCAAGATTCTTGCGTACCAATGACACGACCCCCGCCGCCGCCGCCGGGTCGGTCCCGAAAACGATCCCCCCCTGTTTAACGTTGGGGCAGGAGATATTCAACTCCACCCCCGCAACTTCAGGGACGGCGGCCAGGCGTTTGGCGACTTCACCGTATTCCTCAAGGGTATTCCCAAAAAAATTGACGATCACCGGAGTATTGACGCCGCGCAAAAACTCGGTCTTGTCGGCGATGAAGGCATCAATGCCGATATTTTGCAGCCCGATGGCATTAATCATCCCGCTGACCGTCTCGGCGATCCGTGGTGTCGGATTCCCCGCTTTCGGTTTCAGCGACAGCCCCTTGGTGACGATCGCACCGAGCGTCTCCACATCCAGATAAGGGGTGTACTCTTCACCATAACCAAAAGTGCCTGAAGCAGGCATCACCGGATTGCGTAATTTGATTCCGGCGATTTCGACCGCAAGGTTCGGTTGCTTGTGCAACGTTCCATCACTCATGATTTGCACCCCTCACAACTATCTGCGGCTGGCGTCCCGAGGGCGTGCCAGTCCAGCTCTGCAGTATGAAAAACCGGCCCTGCCTTGCAGGAACAGAGATACCGCGGATGTTCCTCCGTGTGCCCGGCACCTTTCACGACGCAGCCGAGACAGGCCCCCACGCCACAGGCCATCAGCGCTTCGAGAGACACTTGCAGCGGAACATTCTGCGCGGCACAGATAGTGTTGACCGCGCTGATCATCGGCAGTGGACCGCAACAGTAGACTTCAGCGGCAGAATATTTGCGCAGTTTGCGTTCCAGCATCTGGGTGACAAACCCCTCTTCGCCAAGACTGCCGTCATCGGTCGAAACGTAGGTTTCCACCCCCAACCGTTCAAACTCGGTGACAACGAGGATATCATCACGGGTACGCCCCCCCATCAGCAGCCGCACCGGTGACTCTTTGACCAGATCCCCCGCCAGCATAAAGAGTGGCACCAGACCGATCCCGCCACCGACCAGAATTTTCTCGCGTTGCGGATCGCCCGGTTCAAAACCACGCCCCAGCGGTCCCAGCACCTCGACCGCGTCTCCGCTGTGCAGCTCACGCATGATCGCCGTGCCGTGACCGACCACCTTGTAGAGGATTTCCAGATATTCCTTCTCCGGCATCCCGTCACAATCCGCCGGGAGAAACCCGGTGCGAAAAACTCCGAACGGACGCCGCAGCAACGGTGGCATCGAGCGTTGCACCCGAAACATGACAAATTGCCCCGGCCTCACGTGCTGACCAAAACCAGGAGCAAGAATCTTCATCCGATAATAATCGGGAGCAATCTCCTGATTGGACAGAATTCTGGTTTTATAGTTTTTCATCTCCCGGGGTTCTCCTTCGTATGCCCATCTGCTGCGTGATAAAAATCACGGATTCAGCGGCCCGACAGTCATCTCCATCAACAGGGCGTCTTCCCCATCGAGATAATACCCGCGTCGTACTCCGCAATCGATAAAACCGTAAGCACGGTAGAGGGTAATCGCCGCGACATTGCCGACACGCACCTCCAGCAGCACGCGCTCCAACCCCTGCTGACGTGCCATGCGCAAACGATGATCGAGCAGATGCGACGCCACACCGCGCCGTCGACAGGCGGGGGCGGTGACAAGATTGTGAATCTCGAGTTCACCAGCGACCAGCCACGCGCAGAGATAACCGGCAACCGCGCCCCCAATCAACGCCAGATCCATCGACGCCACCGGATTGGCCAACTCGCTGCGCCATTGCGCCGCACTCCAGGGGGGGGACGAAGCGGCCGCATCGACCACCAGTACGGCGGCAAGATCCGTCTCGTCCATCGGACGGATGTCGATCACAACATTACGCGCCAGGTTCTTCAGCCCGTTGCTCACTGATCATCCGTTTCAGCCAGGCGATTTCGTCCGGTACAAACTGTTTGCCGTAGTCGGTCGTGTAATTCATCGCCCAATAGAAGTTGTCCGGTGTGGAATTGACCAGATGATGGCCCGGCGCACGCAGAAAAGGCACCTTTTGCTCGGCCCATGTCTCCAGCCTCTCTTCCGTATCGAACAGCATCAGATAATCGATCCCGTCGGCATCGACAATCAGCGGCATTGCAATCTCTCTGTTCACGTCGGTCCCGGCAACCGGCACCTCATCACTGATCGACGGGACATAAAAGTTGGTATTCAGAAACAGGGTGTAAAATTTACCCTGATTTTCGGTATTATCCACATCATTGCGCAGCGCATCAAGCGCCAGATCAAGTTCAGTCATGCTCTGCTCCAGTTATCATTCAAGGTTAAAGCGTCGGACAATAGTACCCTGTAACCCATAATCTTTCGCATCTTGCTTGTTCTTTGCCGCGTCAGCTACGTTCCGATTTCAGCTGTTTAGCTACGGCCAGGCAACAGAAATCGCGCCTTGCTGACACGTCAAAGCCCTGCGCAATCCCTCGAAATCCTATGGGTTACAGGGTACTAGTCAGAGAAACAACGAGTATGCGGGATTATCCGACTCGGAAATATAGTGATACCCCAGCTGGTCAAGAAAGGTCTGCATGGCCTCTTCATCACCGGCCGGAATTTCGAGACCGATCAATACCCGGCCATAATCGCCCCCTTGCGTGCGATAATGGAAGAGCGAAATATTCCACGACTCGCCCATCTTGTCAAGAAAACGGGTTAATGCCCCAGGGCGTTCCGGGAACCAGAAACGAAAAAGATGTTCACGCGCGGCGACCGGTGAACGCCCTCCCACCATGTAACGAATATGGGTCTTGGCCAATTCATTCTCGGTCAGATCAAGGTTCGCGAAACCGTTTTTGGTTAATAACTGCGAAAAAAGTTCCCGCTCCTGTTCTTTTTTCAGTGAGATACCGACAAAGATATGCGCCTTGTCCCGATCCGCCAGTCGATAGTTGAATTCGGTGATATTGTGATCATTGAGCACCTCGGCACAAAACCGGCGCAACGAACCGGACTCTTCAGGAATCGACACGGCAAAAAGGGCCTCTTGACGTTCACCGATCATGGTTCGTTCCGCAACATAGCGCAACCGTTCAAAATTCATATTCGCGCCGGAATTGACGGCAACCAGGGTCTGATTGGTGAGCCCCTCGCGCTGAACATACTTTTTCAGACCAGCAACACCCAGCGCCCCCGATGGTTCAACGATGGAACGCGTCGACTGGTAAATCGACTTGATCGCGCTGCAAATCTCGTCCGTATCGACCAGAATAATTTCATCGACAAATTCTTTGCACATCGCAAAAGTCTGCTTGCCAACCTCACGGACAGCAACACCGTCGGCAAAGATACCGACACGATCAAGCTTTATACGGCGACCTGCGGCAAGCGAGCGTGCCATGGCATCACTGTCGAACGGCTCGACACCGATGATCTTGATCTCCGGACGCAACGTCTTGAGAATCACGGCCATGCCGGCAATCAAACCGCCCCCTCCGACCGGAATGAAAACCGCATCCATTTTCCCCGCCGTCTGGCGCAGTAATTCATCACCGACGGTTCCCTGCCCGGCAATCACCAGCGGGTCGTCAAAGGGATGGATATACGTCATCCCGTTAACCGCCATCAGTTGCTGACAATGTTCGGCGGCGGCAGAGTAACTTTCTCCGCAAAGGACAACCTCGGCACCGAGCGCGCGAACCGCCGCGACCTTGATCTCCGGAGTGGTCACCGGCATGACGATAAGCGCCTTGGCCCCCAGTTGGCGAGCGGCAAAAGCAACCCCCTGCGCGTGGTTCCCGGCAGATGCGGTGATGACCCCGTTAGCCAGTTCAGCGGCGGACAAATGGGCGATCTTGTTGTAAGCGCCGCGCAATTTGAATGAAAAAACCGGCTGTAAATCTTCGCGTTTGAGGAAGACCTGGCAGCCCGACTGGCGCGAAAGATTCGGCGCAAAATCGAGCGGGGTCTCAACCGCCGCTTCATAAACTTTCGAGGTGAGAATCTTTTTAACCATTTCACGCATGATAAAAGGCCATCCAGTCCTGTCACTATTTGTAAAAACAGAGGTTCGTTTCTATCATGGGTATCGACAAATGTATACAGGTTCTCTATAATGGCGGCGTTTTAATATTTGTTTCGCATCACGCGACTGGCAATCACATATTGCAAAAGGAGAGAGACTATGGCGACACCGGAATTTTCTTATCAGGATCCCTACCCGCTCGGCAAGGAAAAAACCACCTACTACAAAATCGAGGGCTCCGAAAAATACGTCAAAACCGCTGACTTTGACGGTCAGCAGATCCTCAAGGTTGATCCTGAAGCCTTGACGGTCCTGGCAAATACAGCGATGAAGGACGTTTCCTTCCTGCTGCGCGCCGAGCATAATGATATGGTCGGCAAAATCCTGACCGACCCCGAAGCTTCGCGCAACGACAAGGGGGTTGCGTTGGCCTTTTTGCGTAATGCCATGGTCGCGGCCAAATTTGAGCTCCCGACCTGTCAGGACACTGGCACCGCAACGATTATCGCCAAGAAAGGTCAAAACGTTTTCACTGGAGCCAATGACGCGGAAAAACTTTCTCTGGGTGTCTACAAAACCTACACCGAAGAAAACCTGCGTTACAGCCAAACCGTCGCGCTGGACATGTACAAAGAGAAAAACACCGGGACCAACCTCCCCGCACAGATCGACCTTTATGCAACGGAAGGTGACGCTTATAAATTCCTGTTCGTGGCAAAGGGGGGCGGCAGCGCCAACAAAACCATGCTTTATCAGGAAACCAAGGCTCTGCTCACCCCGGAGAAGCTCGAAGAATTCCTCGTCGCAAAGATGAAAACTCTCGGCACGGCAGCCTGCCCACCGTATCACGTCGCCTTTGTCATCGGTGGCACTTCGGCAGATGCCTGCATGAAAACAGTGAAGCTTGCGACCGCCAAATATCTTGATGAATTACCGACCGCGGGGAATGACCATGGTCAGGCGTTCCGCGATATCGAACTGGAGAAGAAACTGCTGACAGCAGCTCAGAAACTTGGCATCGGTGCCCAGTTCGGCGGCAAATATTTTGCTCACGATGTGCGTATCGTCCGGCTGCCGCGCCACGGTGCGTCGTGTCCGGTCGGGATGGCTGTTTCTTGCTCGGCGGATCGCAATATCAAGGCCAAAATCACCAAAGATGGCCTTTTTGTCGAAGCAATGGATCGTGATCCGGGCCGTCTGCTGCCGGAACAATACCGCATGGCGAAGCACGAACATGGCATCAAACTTGATCTTGATCAGCCGATGGAAAAAATTCTGGCTGAATTGACCAAGCTCAAGTGCGGCGATGCCCTGCTCCTCAACGGCACCATCGTCGTCGGTCGCGATATCGCTCACGCCAAATTCAAGGAAATCCTTGACAGTGGGAAAGCGCTCCCCGATTACCTGAAAAAACACCCAATCTACTACGCTGGACCAGCAAAAACTCCCGCCGGTCGGCCTTCCGGCTCTTTCGGCCCCACCACAGCCGGACGCATGGATTCTTACGTCGGCCTGTTACAGGAGAACGGCGGGTCAATGGTCATGATTGCCAAAGGCAACCGCAGTCAGCAAGTTACCGATGCCTGCAAAAAGTTCGGCGGATTTTATCTCGGTTCAATCGGCGGACCGGCGGCTTTACTCGCCGATGAAAATATCAAGAAGGTCGAATGTATCGATTTCCCGGAGTTGGGGATGGAAGCTGTATGGAAGATCAATGTTGTCAACTTCCCGGCCTACATTCTGGTGGATGACAAGGGGAATGATTTCTTCAAGCAGCTCGGTCTCTGATCTGCATTGATACAAAAAATCTGAGTAACTGTTCAGCTCTTCTGTAGGAGCGGCTTTAGCCGCGAATCATCGCGCCTGAAGGCAACTCCTACAGCGTCATTCCGGCATGATTTTAGCCGGAATCCAGATTTTTCAGGGTTGAAAGTCTGGATCCCCGACAGGATCCTTCGGGGATGACGACCCTTGGACGGGTAGGTGAATAGTTACAAATCTGATTCAAAACGGCAACGGGCGAAGCGTTTTAACGCTTCGCCCGTTGCCGTTTCATGTGCTGATAATTTTGATGCACTCGCAAAAATTCATGGGATGGCTAAGCAAAAATTTCGTCCTACAAGGCCTGGTGGTTTTTCAGGGGCGAAGGCCTACATCAGGTAGGTCGAGGTCCTGAAAAACCGGCGTAACGCAGTAGGGCGGACTTTTTGCGACGCCATCAATTTTAAATTCCGGCGCGTTTACGTAATGATTCAACCCGATCCGTTCTTTCCCAGGTGAAGTCCGGCAACTCACGACCAAAGTGACCGTAAGCGGCGGTCTTGCGATAGATCGGCCGCAACAGGTCAAGCGTCTCGACAATGGCACGCGGACGCATGTCAAATTCAGCCGTCGCAATACGGGCAATTTCGTTCGAAGGGATTTTGCCGGTACCAAACGTGTTGATCATCACCGAAACCGGTTCAGCGACACCAATGGCATAAGCCACCTGTACTTCGCATTTCGTCGCCAGACCAGCCGCGACAAGATTCTTGGCGACATAACGTGCCATGTACGAAGCACTTCGATCCACCTTGGAGGGATCTTTGCCGGAGAAAGCACCGCCGCCGTGGGAGCCCTGACCACCATAGGTATCGACAATGATCTTGCGCCCGGTCAGGCCGCAGTCGCCCATCGGTCCGCCGATCACAAAACGTCCGGTCGGATTGATAAAATATTTGGTTTTTTCGTCCAACAGTTCAGCCGGAATAACTTTGTTGATGACTTCCTCGATAATTGCTTCCTTGAGGGTATCGTAGGCAACATCGGGGGTGTGTTGCGAGGAAACAACGATCGCATCGACCCGTACCGGTTTGTCATCGATATATTGAATCGAAACCTGCGATTTGCTGTCAGGACGTAAAAAGTTGAGCTGACCGCTTTTACGTACATCCGCCAATTTTTTCGTCAACTTGTGGGCGAAGGTGATCGGCATCGGCATCAGTTCTGCGGTTTCATTACAGGCATAACCGAACATCAGCCCCTGGTCCCCTGCTCCCTGCTCCTTGAACAACCCTTCGCCTTCAGTAACACCTTGCGAAATATCGGGCGATTGCCGATCAATCGACGTCAGTACCGCGCAGGTCTCCCAGTCAAACCCCATGGCTGAGTCGCCATAACCAATGTTCTTGATCGTCTGGCGGACGATATCCGGGTAGTCAATCCGCGCGTTGGTGGTAATTTCACCGGCAATCATCGCCATACCAGTGGTCACCAACGTTTCACATGCGACACGTGATTGCGGATCTTGCGCCAGAATTGCGTCAAGGATTGCATCGGAGATCTGGTCTGCAACTTTGTCGGGATGCCCTTCTCCAACAGATTCAGAAGTAAATAAAAAATCGGTCATAGCCATAAAAGTCAACCTCCTGAGTAAACAAATTAGCCGCTATTTTTAAAACAAAAAGCCATTCATGTCAATGTGTTTCACGTTAAAAAGCCGTCGGAAATCTGCTCCGCATTTCATTATCAAGAAAATCTGCAACCTCCGTCGCCGTCGTGAACTTCAGAATCAGCCGCGACAATCTCCGTCCATCACGCACTGTGGCCAGACGCAAAATGCGTTTGACACGGGGAATAGACGTCGCATTCATTGAGAACTCGGTCACCCCCAACCCCAGCAGCGCCAAGGTATAAACCGGGTCGCCGGCCATCTCGCCGCACATGGCGACGCTGATATTGGCTTTGGCCGCCCCGTCGCAAATCGCCTTGATGGCGCGCAGCACCGCCGGATGAAGGGGCTGGTAGAGATAAGCGACATGCTCGTTGCTACGGTCGATGGCCAGGCAATACTGAATCAGATCGTTCGTACCGATCGAAAAAAAATCAACCTCTTTCGCCAGTTGTTCGGCAATAAACGCCGCGGCAGGGGTCTCGATCATAATCCCCACCTGTATCTGCGGATCGTAGGCGATCTGCTTTGCGTCGAGCTCCACCTGGACTTCATTCAGTAACTGTCGGCATTGCCGCACTTCAGCAACGCCCGATATCATCGGAAACATCAAACGCACATCACCGAAGGTTGATGCGCGCAGAATTGCTTTAAGCTGTGTTTTGAACAACAATTGTTCTTTGAGTGAAAAACGAATGGCCCTTAAACCCATGGCCGGATTAGTTTCATTTTGCAGACAGATATCAGCGACAAACTTGTCCCCACCGACATCGAGAGTCCTGATCGTGACCGGATGGGGAGCCATGCGAATGGCAATTTCACGGTAAAAAGCGCACTGCTCCTCTTCGTCCGGCGGTACCGAGCGATTCATGAACAAAAATTCCGAGCGCACCAGGCCGCATCCCTCGGCACCATATTCCTGCGCCGGGCCAAGCTCATCAAGTATTTCGATATTGGCCCGCAGGGCAACCTGGCGGCCATCTCTGGTTTTGGCCGCGAGATTGGCGCTGTCTTTGAGTTGCTGTTCGCAATAACCAAACTGCTGCTTCTTATCAAGATATTCCCGGAAAGTTTCCTGCGAGGGGTTGAGAATGATCGTTCCCTCATCGCCGTCAATAATAATCGGCACGTTTGCAGGGATCAGCGAGGTTGCTTTTTCCAGCCCGACAACCGCCGGAATCCCGAGAGAACGCGCCAGAATAGCGGTGTGCGAAGTGCGTCCACCAACATCCGTCACAAAACCGACAATCTTCTGTTTGTCGATTTGCATGGTATCGGCCGGGGACAAGTCATGGGCGACGACCACCGCTTTACCGTCAATATCGGTCAACGCCTGCTGGGTTATGCCCAGCAAGCTGCGCAAAACCCGGTCACCAACAGAGGCAACATCAGAGCGGCGCTCACGCAGATATTCATCCTGGATCCCCGCAAAAACCTCGTTAAACTTGTTCAGGGTGCGTTGCAATGCCCCTTCGGCATTCAGGAGTTCCTGACGAATCCAGCCGATGGTTTCATCGATCAGCATCTGATCTTCAAGGATGAGTTTGTGGGTGTCGATAATATAAAGATGATCGGCCAACGCAGAGCTGTCAGCACGATCTTTAATCTCGTCCAGCTGTTTTTTAGAGTGGGCAATCGCGGCCAAAAAGGTTTTCACCTCGGCCTCGACATCTTCCTCCGATTGTAATCGGCGTTCAATCGCAACCATCCGTGAACGGTTAAGCAGATGGCTCTGTCCGATACCGATCCCGGATGACACCCCGATACCGACCAGAATCGTATCAGGAGAAATATTAATCTTCACCAAAACCATCCTCGATCAAAGCGGCAAGCTCCCGATAGGCCTCATCGGCATCGTCTCCACTCACCGTAATCTTGATTGATGAACCTTTGGGTGCCGCCAGCATTAAAATCCCCATAATGCTCTTCCCGTTTACCTCTTCACCTTCCTTCTCGACATGAACGTTCGCGGTAAAGCGGTTGGCCGTTTGCACAAATTGTGCTGCAGCACGGGCGTGCAATCCGAGTCGGTTGACGATCGTGAATGTACCTTCTTTAACTGTCATATTTTAAAAAACCCCACCAGTGCGACGGCAATGGCGGTTGCAGACCAAACGAGTAACAATGTTGACAAGCCTTTGCGGGTTGCCCAGCCGCACAAAAGGACAACCGGCACAACGGCCAATCCGCAGAATATCGGTACCCCCTCGCCACGCAACAATTGAAATGTCAGATAGGCACACAACCCGCCGAGCAGCACAACCGTCCCTTCCTTAAGCCGTATCGCGACATCCGGAAGGTTGTAACGTTGTACCGTTTCCGTCACCTTCCATCCCTGTACCCATCCGAGCCACAGACCCGCAGTGCGAAAAAAAAGATGCGGAAGATTAAAAATCAGTAAAAAAATTACCGGTGCCCAGAACGATCCATTAAAGGAAAAAAACAATGCAATCCCCGCCGCAAAGGGACGCAGCCCCCCCCAGAAGAGTGCGTCGCCAATCGCCGCGTAGGGGGCCATGACCATTTGCCGGAAATCGTCGACTTCAATTTCTTCGGGACGCCCTTCACTGCGGGCACATTCCAGATTCAGCATCGCGCCCAGAATGGGCGCACCCAGAAAAGGATGGGTGTTGAAATACGCCAGATTGCGCCGATAAGCATCTTTCAGTGCTTTGCCTGCATAGAGTTGCCGCAATGCCGGAGCCAGCGCAAAGAGTACCCCAAGATTTTGCAGGCGTTCAAAATTCCAGCTTCCCTGGAGCACAAAGGTGCGCAGAAACACCTGAAAATAGCAACGCAATGTCAATCGCCGCCGGTTCATGTCAGGCCAACCACAGCAACAGTAACGCCATGGCATAAGCGGCACTGAATAATGTTATGGAACGATTGACATTGACCATACCAAGAATGGCTGCCGTGCCGATGATCGGGAACAATATTTTCACCCAGTCGGCAGCCGGGGTCAGCGACGGCAGCAGTAATGGTCCCAGGTAACGTAACAGCGGCGTTCCGCACCCAACAATCAGCATATAAGTTGCGAGTGACGCCACGCCAAAATTAAACAAACCGAGTAAATGACAATACTCAGAACAGCCCTCTTGGCTATCAAGCGTATGTTCAATTCGCGTCAGCAGTCGCCCGTTCCGAGCGCGAGCGAGGTGGTCAAAAAACTGTCCGGCCTTCCCCAACGGCATGGCAATCAGCACACAAAGAATAACAAAAGCAAGACTATTGCTATCACCAATTTCGGCGAGACTGACCGCCAGCACTGTACTCCCTACCGCGACCTGCGTATCATCCGGAGGGATCGCCGCGCCCACCGGCAGGCGTCCGAGCCAAAGCAACTCAAGGAGCATGCCGACCTGCATGCCAACCAGCCAGTCACCAAGCATCAGCCCCGTTAACGGGCCCGCAACCAGTGGCCGACAAATCATAAATTGCAGCGCAGCCGTTCGGTCAAGACCGGTGATCACGGCAGCCCCCCCCCCGAGAAGAAGATGGGTCCAGGAAATCAGCATTCCGGTATCTTCCGTTTTAACAATTTAGCGAACCTTGTTTCGCGGTTTGCAGGTACGCCCTGCACGCTTATGCTTACCCCGGACTCAGTCAAATGTTGAAAATTATCAATATCTTCGGCGTTCATCGCAATCGTACTGGTATAACGCAATTTACCCGGTCCCGCATGCATGTTGCCCAAATTCAACCGGGTCACAGGAATCCCCAGGCGGTAGGCTTCGAGGGCATCGTGTGAAGAAGAAAAAAGGAGTAAAACGCGTTCGCCAGCAAATTTTCCGTGGGAAAATTGTTCGGCAATTTCAGAAATTTTATCTATATTCACACGCATCTTGCTGGGAACAGCGGCCTGCATGACAATCTTTTGAACCGGTGAAATCTCATTGTTGGCCACCACGATACATGTTGCTTTACAGTAAGGGACCCAAGCCTCCAGCACTTGACCATGGATCAGGCGACTATCGATTCGTGCTAATACAATCGTCATTTCAATTCACATATAATCTGTTCGAGGTTTCAAAAGTTCCCCCGGGCACATGATGCCGCGTCGCCCGTACTCACGCAAAAAAACGGCAACCGCGCTGAGAGTTTCACACTTTGGAACGCTACTGAATTTGATCAACATGGGCAGATTGACCCCGGCTAAAATTTCAATATTGCAGTCTTCAAAAAGCGTCATCGCAACGTTGGCAGGCGTTCCGCCGAACATGTCCGTCATCACAATCACGCCATCACCCGCATCATCAACGGCGGCAATCGCTGCGCGCAATGTTGCCTCAATTGCCTCCATCCCATCTTCGCGGCGGATACATACGGCACGGGCATGCGGCAATGGACCAACGATCGATTCTGCGGTCAGCAGCAACTCTTCAGCGAGCCGTGAATGGCATGCGACAACCAGTCCTATCATCCTTAACCCCTTGAAACATCACGGTGAAACACTTCCAGAGCAATTCCCTCCAGCTGCGTTAAGTGCTGCAATGCTTCAACAACGGCAACGCTGCGGTGCCGGCCTCCGGTACAACCGACAGAAACAGTCAGATAGCTTTTCCCTTCGCGTTGATATTGCGGCAGCAGAAAGGCAAGCAGTGCTCCGAAAAAGCGAAAAAAATCTTGCGCAAGTGAACTGTTGTTGACAAAATCCTGAACATCTTTATCCAGACCGGTCATTGGTCTGAGCCGGGCGTCAAAGTGGGGATTCGCCAGAAAACGAACATCCATAACCAGGTCAGACTCTGGCGGGACACCATAACTGAAACCAAAAGACTGTAAACGAACCGGAAGTATTTGCGCTTGTTTCGTGTCACAAAACAGACTGATAATGGTAGCCCGCAACTGATGAGTATTCAGATTAGAGGTGTCAATAATCCGCGCACTGATTGCCCTGAGGGGCGCGAGGAGTAAACGTTCACGCTCGATACCGACGGTCACCCCCTCCTTTTTTGCCAGCGGATGAGAGCGCCGTGTTTCGGAGTAACGCCGCACCAGCACAGAGTCGTCGGCATCGAAGAAAACAATTTCTGCGGTGTGCCCGAAAATTTCGAGCTCCGCCAAAACCGGCTTGAATTCACGAAAAAACTCCAGACTGCGCACATCAACAACGACCACAATCCCGGCAACAGAACCGACACTTTCCTCAATCAGCGTTACAAAGCGCGGCAGCAGCACCGGCGGAAGGTTATCAGCAACGTAAAAACCCTGGTCCTCGAAGACGCGAGCGGCGGTCGATTTCCCGGAACCGGAAAGTCCGGAGAGAATGATCAATCTCATCCGGCTACTCAAGGTTGTCGCCGATGATGGTGTGTGATTGCAGACGGATCGTTTCAGCCATCCTCGATTCAAGGCGGTCCTGAAACTCCCTTGCACTGTGATAGCCCATTTCCTTAAGCAGCTGGTTGCGCGCCGCAACCTCGACGATTGACGTAATGTCGCGCCCTGGTCGAACCGGAATCTTCAAAAAGGGAATTTTTAATCCGAGCAAGGTGTAGGTATTATCCTCAAGCCCAAGACGATCATATTCCTTACCGTCCTCCCACTCGACAAGTTCGATCGCGACATCGATCTTTTTACGATCACGAATCGATGCAACACCGAACAGGTGCTTGATATTAATAATCCCCAAACCGCGAATCTCCATGTGATAGTGGAGTAAATCCTTGCCTTCGCCAAACAGGACTGCGGGCATTTTCATCCGCACCTTGACAATATCATCAGCGACCAGTCGGTGCCCGCGCAATACCAGATCAAGAGCACACTCACTTTTACCAATACCACTTTTCCCCAGCAGCAACACACCGACCCCAAGGACATCGACCAGAACACCATGAACAATTTTGGTCGGTAATAAATGTTCTTCCAGGAAATTGGTGAGCAACGAAATGAAGTCGGAGCTTTGCAGGGGGGAGCGCAGCAAGGGGATAGACCGGGATTCAGCTGCCTGAATCAGCATGTCAGGAGGCGTTTGTCCCTTGGTAACAATGAAACAACAGATATCGTGAGCACACAATGCACGGATATTTTCAGCGGCACGTAGCGGCTCCAGTTGTTCAAGATAACTCAGTTCGGTCGAACCGAGCACCTGGATTCGATCGTGATGCAGGTTGGCGGTGTAACCTGCGAGGGCAAGCCCCGGCTTTTGAATCCGCGGCACCTGCACCCGATTACCCAGGCCGTCCCTGCCCGCCAACAGTTCAAGGGCAAGCCCCGCGTCCTGCTCTGCGAGCAGTTCAGCTATACTGATTCCGGGCATACACTCATCTCAAAAACGTTCTTCTTCATCAGCAATGATCTTGTAAAGCGCCTGCGCATCAGGCGCCTGCACCAGTTGTTCACGTGTCGCCTTGTTCTTTAGAATTTTAGATATCCGCGCCAGCATCTTCAAATGCACGCCGACAGATTCTTCCGGCGCAACGAGCAGAAAGAAAAGGTGCGCCGGTTTGCCGTCCATCGCATCAAAATCGACGCCATCGACACTGCGGGCAAAGGCGATCAGCAGCTTATCCAGTGATTTAAGCTTTCCGTGGGGGATCGCGACACCGTCACCAATGCCGGTACTCCCCAGACACTCCCGCTCATGGAGAACCTTAATCACCTCGGTTCGATCCAGGCTCTCGTCAAACTTGGACAACGCCTCGGCCAACTCCGCCAATACATCATCTTTGGTCCGGGCCTGTAAACTCGAAATGATGGTTTCGGGATACAACAGATCTACGATTTTCATACGCCAAACATACTCCACTAACTCCCGTTACTCAAAATAAAAGACTCCGGTGAAGGATTCCCCGGAGTCAATCAATGACTTTGTTACTTAATTGCGTGGTTCGATCAAACCATAGTGGCCATCTTTGCGCCGGTAAACGACATTGATCTCGGCTGACCGATCATCGGTAAAAACCAAAAAATCTTTATGCAACAGGTCCATTTGCATCACCGCTTCTTCTACCGACATCGGTTTCACGAAGAAACTGTTAGTGCGGACAATCAACGGTTCCACTGCGCCTTCATCGACGCTTTCTGCCGACAAGACCGACTTTGAAATCTGCCGCTCACGCCCTACACTCGGTTTGTGTCGCTTGATTTTATCTTTGTAACGCTTCAGCTGACGTTCAATTTTATCGACCACGGCGTCAATCGCCGCGTACATATCGCTGGTTTCCTCGCTACCCTTTATGGTGATACCTTTCGCCACCAGGGTAACTTCGACCCGATGGCGAATTTTCTTCTCAACCGACATCACCGCCTGGGCATCAATCGGTTCATCGATATATTTTTTAACCCGTGAAACTTTCTCTTCAAGATAAGTCTTGAGTGGATTACTGGTTTCCATGTGCCTGAAAGTGACAGCAATTTGCATAAAGAACCTCCTGGTCAGGATTCCCGCAGGAATCGTTTCTATGTGCCTTGATTATATCGCTTCAAAGGAGATTAACCACCCAGGAAGACAGTCAAAACATTCTTTTTCGTCCAGTCGATGAACCAATATTGAGCATTTCCCGGTATTTTGTCACTGTACGGCGGGCGATATCAATCCCGTGCTCAAGCAACAGCTCAACAATTTTTTGATCAGAATAAGGTTTTTTCGGATTTTCCCCCGCAACGATATCCTTGATGCGGTTCTTGACACTCTCCGAGGCGACCGCTGATCCCCCGACAGTGCCGATAGCACTGTTGAAAAAATATTTCAGTTCAAACAGCCCCTGTGGCGTCTGTACATATTTATTCGTTGTCACCCGACTGATCGTCGACTCGTGCATCTGAATATCTTCGGCGACATCGCGCAACACCAGTGGCTTAAGATATTCAATGCCATGGTCAAAAAACATTCGTTGAAATTTGATGATACTCTTTGTTACCCGATAAATCGTTCGCTGCCGCTGATGAATACTCTTGATCAACCAAACCGCCCCGCGCATTTTATCCTGAATATACTCACTGGCCTTCTGATCGACCGTTCCTCCATTCGATAAGGCCTGGCGATAAAAAGAACTGATCTTGAGGTTCGGCAAACCGTCATCATTAAGGACCACGACATATTCATCACCAATCTTGTGCACAAAAATATCGGCGGTGATGTAATGCACATCTTCTTGCGAGAAAGGGCGTCCCGGACGCGGCTCAAGATCAGAAATAATTTTTGCGGCGACCAGAACATCGTCGATTGTAACATTTTGTTCTTTTGCAATTCTGGCATATCTGCGATTTTCAAGATCATCCATATGCTCGCGCAACATGGCTTCGACCAGCGTCCCCTCCATGCCGAGATTAATCGCCTGGCACAACAGGCATTCCTGCAGGTCACGGGCGGCAACACCAGGGGGGTCGAACTGCTGCACAAAACCAAGAATCTTTTCAACATTCTCGGGGGAAGTTCTGGTTATCGTGGCAATTTCATCGAGCCCGGCACGCAAATAACCTTGATCATCGAGATTGCCGATAATTTCCGCTGCAACGCGAAAGGTCAAATCATCAAGACGGGTCAATTTAAGCTGCCACATCAGATGATCTGCCAACGACTGCTTTTTGGTAATCAGATTTTCATAGGCCGGACGTTCATCATCATCGGCAAAGTTGTCACCACTCGGACCGGACAAACTGTACCCTTCGAGGTAAGTTTGCCAATCGATATCATTCAGTCCCTCAGACTCACCGACAACCTCCGCAACCTCTTCCCCTGGCGTGCTGACATCCTCCCCGCCTTCCGGCGTATCGACACGCTCTTCGGGAACATCGTTCCCCTCTTCAAGCAGCGGGTTTTCCTCCAGCTCTGCCTGAACCAGATCGACCAGTTCCATCCGCGAGAGCTGCAGTAACTTGATCGCCTGCTGAAGCTGCGGCGTCATCACCAGCTGCTGACTGAGTTTAAGCTGTTGTCTTAGTTCAAGCGCCATAATTAACTTTCACGATATTCAAGGGACTACAACCGAAAAGAGTCCCCGAGATAGATGGTTCGCGCCCGTTCACTGCGGGCAATATCCTGAGGTGTTCCGTATTCCAGAACCCCCCCATCGTTGAGAATATACGCCTGATCGCAGACACCGAGAGTTTCCCGCACATTGTGGTCAGAAATCAAGATGCCAATACCCCGGTCACGCAAGTGCTTGATAACCTCCTGAATATCATTAACGGCAATCGGATCAATCCCCGCAAACGGCTCATCAAGCAAGAGAAAGAGCGGTTCGCTGACCAGTGCCCGGGCGATTTCAACGCGACGACGTTCGCCCCCTGACAAGCTGTAGCCGTAGGATTTACGCACCTGAGTCAGGCGAAACTCACCAAGCAGTTGCTCCATCCGCTCACGACGAGCAACCGCAGACAGATTCATCGTTTCAAGAATTGCCAATAAATTGTTTTCCACCGTCAATTTACGAAAAACAGAAGCTTCCTGCGCCAGGTATGAGATCCCCGCGCGGGCCCGCAAATGCATCGGCAAGCGTGTCAATTCGCGGTCATCCATGAACACCTGCCCCTGATCGGGCCTGACCAGACCAACCATCATATAGAACGAGGTCGTTTTGCCGGCACCGTTCGGGCCAAGCAAGCCGATCACCTGCCCTGATGATACATCAAGATCGACACCGCAAACAACCTGTCGTCCGCGATAACTTTTGGACAGACCACGGGCACGCAACAAATGCGTCATCGATCCTCCCCTGTCGGGCGAAAAACGGCATTCACCCGCCCCCCTTCTCCCCCCACCAAGGTTCGCTCTTCGTCCAGAAAAACCGTTATTTCCTGACCCTCTACCCGATTTTCGCCATCCTTGAAGCGGGCGTTTCCGGTGAGGACAATCTTGCGCTCCCGATTGAAGAAAATGGCGCTGTTACTTGACGCAACGCGCGGCCCCTGGGTCATTCTGACCGTCCCCTCAGCTTCGATACGTAGCAGCGAACGATCTTCCTGATCGACAAACAGTTTCATCTGCTCGGCACGCAGCACCACCCCGCCGTCATCAGCAACAACGTTCCCCTGAAAGCTAACCCAGCCTGCCGGATTATTCGCTTCCAGGTGGTCTGCGCTAACCCGAATCGGTTCGGTTTCGGCCATAGCGACATGGACAGAAAAAAATATCAACAACAGTAAAAGTAGTAATCTGATCATCAGGGTGTTTTCAAGGGCGCAGTAACGAACGCCTCAATCTCTTCGTGAATCTGGAAAATTCCCGTTGCGGCGGCATAATCGTAACCTCGACCGGTGATTTTCAACCCTGGGGAAAACATCTGCACCGGTCCTGCCCCGGAGGCGAGTTGTCGGCGGTCATCATAAACCAGCCTGTCCGTCAAAAAACGATACCCCCGTTGATCTTCAACAATAACCGAACCGTTGAGCTCGATGATGCGTTCAGCGATTTTCATCACTCCGGAATCCGCCCACAACCTCAGATACGGCTTGTTCTGTTGCGAAAATACCTGGAGATGAACAACCTCGGCCCGGGCAATAGCGCCCACAAAATCGTGTCGGGCACTTCTCGCCTGTAGCGCCCAGCGCCGGGTCCCGTCACGATATTCCGTATAAGCGAAATCGTCGATCACAAGATCACTCTGCGGAGCGGACAGAGTCGCCCCCACCACCCTGAACGGCAACAGCATCAGGCACAGGATGACAACCAAAAGACAACTGACACGTGCGCTGGATACGGGACCGTTCATGGGCGTTAACTATAGCATTTCACCAGACAAACTGCAAAGATTTTACTCGCCCGTTGGCACGGGACTTGTATGAATCGCAGGCGTGGTGAGAAGATAACGCTCCATAATTTCCGGCCAGCGTCCACTGTGACGGAGAATATGATCACAAATCTCCCGCACGGCACCGCAGCCACCGTTTCGTTCAGTTACGTAGTCGACGCAATTTTTGACATCATCGACCGCGTCAGCAACCGTGGCAGAAAAACCCACCCGCAACAGAATCGGTAGATCAACGATATCGTCACCGACATAAGCTACTGCCGATGCGGCGAGCCCTGTTTGCGCCAGGATCTCGTTAAAGGGAACCAGCTTGTCTTTTGCCCCCTGATAGAGGATTTCGATACCCAGTTCGGCAGCACGATGGGCAACCACCGTGGAACTGCGCCCGGTAACGATCCCGACGGCAACCCCTGCGCGTTGCAGCAGCTTGATCCCATGACCATCCTTGACATTGAATCGTTTACTTTCGTTCCCGTTGTCGTCGAGAATAATCCCGCCGTCCGTCATCACCCCGTCGACATCCAGCAGCAAAAGCTTGAGTTGATGATATTCAACCATCAAACCACCCCCGCTCTGAGCAGATCGTGCAGATGAACGATACCGACCGGTTTTTTACCGGCATCAGAATCAAACACAAACAACGAAGTAATCGCGAATTCCTCCATCAACTGCACCGCTTTGGCGGCCAGGTTCGTCGCCAGAATGCGTTTCGGATGTTTTGCCATCATTTCACACATCGGCCGCTCCATGGCGTCATATCCGTGGGCAATCACCCGCCGCAAATCACCATCGGTAAAAACCCCCACCAGTTCACCGCTCTCGTCGGCCACTCCGGTCACGCCAAGCTTTTTACTGGTGATTTCAAAAAGTGCTTCCTTCAGCAGCATCGTTGCGGGAACGACCGGAATATCCGCGCCGCTATGCATGACATCCTCGACACGCAACAACAGACGTTTCCCCAGCGCACCCCCCGGATGAAACATGGCAAAATCTTCCGCCTTAAAGCCACGTTCGATCAGTAGCGTTACCGCCAGGGCATCACCCATGGCGAGCGTCGCGGTGGTACTTGCCGTCGGTGCCAACCCCAGAGGACAGGCTTCCTCCTTGATCGAAATATCGAGGAAAACGTCACCTGCGCGTGCCAGGGTCGAGTGCGGATTACCACTCATCGCGAGCAGCGGCAACCCCATGCGTTTGATAATCGGCAAAATCCGGGTGATCTCTTCTGTTTCTCCTGAGTTTGAAACGGCGATGACAACATCTCCCTTGGCCAGCATGCCGAGATCTCCGTGCATCCCCTCGGCCGGATGCAGAAACAATGTCGGCGTTCCGGTGGATGACATGGTTGCGGCAATTTTCTGACAGATATGCCCGGATTTACCCATCCCGGTGATGACAACGCGCCCATGACAGGCAAGAATCATCTTGACCGCCTGAATAAAACGGTCATCAATCCGCTCAATCAGCGCCTGAATCGCTTCGGCTTCGGTGCGTAAAACTTTTTGCGCGGTTTCAATCATCGCTCAACGTACTCCCCATCTTTTATAATCGCATCCAGCGCCATCATCTGCCGCAACATGTCTTCAAGCTGGTCAAGCGACAATGAATTGGCTCCATCGCAGAGGGCCTGATCGGGATTCTCATGAACTTCCCAAAAAAGACCATCAATGCCGACCGCTGTTGCCGCCCGCGACAACGCTCCAACATATTGCCGCTGACCAGCGGAAATCGTGCCGCCGCCACCGGGCAACTGCACCGAATGAGTCGCATCGAACACCACCGGAAAACCAAGCTCGCGCATAATCACTAACGAACGCATATCACTGACCAGATTATTGTAACCGAAGCTCGCACCGCGTTCAGTGAGGATGATTTGTTCATTCCCGCCAGCTTGCAGCTTGCCAACACTGTTGCGCATATCCCACGGGGCCATGAATTGCCCCTTCTTGACATTAATTACCTTGCCGGTCCTGGCGGCGGCCAGCAACAAATCTGTCTGGCGGCAGAGAAATGCCGGAATTTGTAAAACATCCAGCACTTCGGCGGCGGCAGCAACCTGGGTGATATCATGGACGTCAGACAGAATCGGCAGATCGAATTCTGCCTTGACCTGACTCAAAATCCGTAATCCCTCATCCATGCCGGGGCCTCGGTAGGAATCGACAGAGGTACGATTGGCCTTGTCGTAAGAGGCCTTGAAGATCAACGGAAAACCAAGTTTTTGTGACAAATTCACCAGTTTTTCAGCAATCCGCAACGTCATTGCTTCGTTCTCGATCGCACACGGACCGGCAATTAAAACGAGCGGCAAACCGCCCCCCATGGTGATCTTGCCAAGCTGGATAGTACGTGTCATTTTGCTTCACTCCTCTGTTTGAGGCACGCCCCGACAAACGATTCAAACAACGGGTGGGGGGACATCGGTCGGGATTTAAACTCAGGGTGAAATTGACAGCCAAGAAACCAGGGGTGATCAGAAAGTTCAATGATCTCGACCAGATCGAGATCGGGATGAATACCGGAAATAGTCAAGCCGCACTCTTTCAAAACCGTGCGATAAGCATTGTTGAATTCATAACGATGGCGATGGCGCTCGGTAATACTCTTCTGCCCGTAAATCCGACGCGCCAGCGTATCCTTTGCCATGTTACAGGGGTAAGCACCGAGACGCATCGTCCCCCCCTTCCCTTTGACCTTCCTTTGCTCCTCCATAATATGGATGACGGGATTTTTAGCGTCTTCACGAAATTCCGATGAATACGCTTCCTTGATCTGACAGACATTCCGTGAAAACTCAACTACCGCCATCTGCATCCCGAGGCAGATGCCGAAAAACGGGATCTTGTTCTCACGGGCAAAACGAATCGCGTCGATCTTCCCCTCACTGCCGCGTTCACCAAACCCGCCAGGGACCAGAATCCCGTCGACCTGATCAAAAGCGTCGCCGATGCCATGTCGCTCCAGACTTTCCGAATCAACATATTTCAGCTTGACCCGGCAATCATTACCGATGCCACCATGAATCAACGCTTCAGCCAACGATTTATAACTTTCTGTCAGCTCGACATATTTACCGACAATGGCGATGACGGTCTCCCCGGTCGGGTCATTAACCCGCAGCCTGATCCGTTCCCAGGCGGACAGATCGGGCGCCTTGGTCCAGATATTGAGGTAATCGACGATCCGTTCATCCAGCCCCTGCTCATGCAACGCAATCGGGCATTCGTAGATCGATGAAACATCCCGCGCCGTAATGACCGCCCCTTCATCAACATTGCAGAACAGCGCGATCTTGCTCTTCATTTCGCGGGGAATCTCGCGATCACAGCGGCACAGCAGAATGTCCGGCTGAATACCGATTTCACGGAGCTCCTTGACACTGTGCTGGGTGGGTTTGGTCTTTAACTCGCCGGCAGTCGAAATATACGGCACCAGCGTCAGATGGATGTAAAGCACATTGTCGGCACCACGATCACTGCGAAACTGGCGAATCGCTTCCAGAAACGGCAACGATTCAATATCTCCGACGGTGCCCCCCACTTCGATGATGGCGATATCGATCTCCCGCGCATTATCGATGATCTTTTCTTTGATCTCATTGGTAATATGGGGGATAACCTGAACTGTGCCACCAAGGTAGTCACCGCGTCTTTCCTTGCGGATGACGCTGTCGTAGACCTGGCCGGTGGTAAAATTAGATTTGCGCGACAGGTTGGCGGTGGTGAACCGTTCGTAGTGCCCCAGGTCAAGATCGGTTTCCGCACCATCATTGGTGACAAAAACCTCACCGTGCTGATAGGGGCTCATCGTGCCGGGATCTACATTGATATAGGGATCCATCTTCTGCATCGAAACACGCAATCCGCGTGCTTCCATCAGCGCCCCGATCGATGCGGCGGACAAACCCTTCCCCAGCGAAGAAACGACGCCTCCGGTAATAAAAATAAACTTGGTCTTCATTGCACGTCCTCTGCTCATACCAGCCGGTTATTTGATACGAAAATCATAAGAGTTAATTTTGATGCACTCGCAAAAAAGAATGAGATGGCTAAGCAAAAATTTCGTCCTCCAAGGCTTGGTGGTTTTTCAGGGGCGAAGGCCTACATCAGGTAGGTCGAGGTCCTGAAAAATCAGCGTAACGCCGGAGGGCGGACTTTTTGCGACGCCATCAATTTTAGCCGCAAGAAGTAGAAAAGAAAACCTGTTTTTCAGGCCGCCCCGAGAATCTTCCTGACCCGCGCCAGATCCTCCGGCACATCAACCCCCCAGGAGGCATCGCGCGTCTCGACAACGCGAATCCGGAAACCATTTTCCAACGCACGCAATTGTTCCAACTTTTCCAGCTGCTCCAGAGGTGTCGCTAAAAGGGTGGGGAATTTCAACAGGAAGTCACGCCGATAAACATACAGACCAATATGCTTAAACCCTCGCGTCAAGGCGATTTTTGAGGCCGTATCGACCGCAGCGTCACGCTGAAAAGGGATCGCCGCACGCGAAAAGTAGAGAGCAAACCCGTCGCGGTCGGTGACAACTTTGACCACATTCGGATTTGTAAATTCTTCCTCATCAAGAATTGCCGTCTTTAACGTTCCCATCGGGATCGTGTCATCGGCCAGCAACGGAGCGGTCGCCAGATCAATCATCCGCGGCTCGATCAACGGTTCGTCCCCCTGCACATTCACAATAATTGCGGCATCGAGCTGAGCCGCAACCTCGGCAAGACGGTCGGTACCGGTTGGATGGTCGGCGCGCGTCATCATCACCTCCCCGCCAAAACCGGTCACCGCGGAGCTGATGCGTTCATCGTCCGTCGCAACGATCACCCGCGTCACCGACGTTGAGCGGGAAACACGTTCATACACATGTTGAATCATTGGCTTGCCGCAAATATCAGCCAGGGGCTTGCCGGGGAAGCGGGTCGACGCAAAGCGGGCAGGAATAATCGCAGCTACACTCATTGGATTGTCCTTTCAGGGATAAACACAAGCGAGCGTAGCCTATAGAAAAGGGGCGGCACTGTCAAGAAAGACAGGCGCGGTGAAAGCGCGGCGACAGAGAAAATTTCAGACCGATTGTTGACGTCACATCAAGGGCGGTCACGCAGACAGATTCTCGCGGTACCATGCGCTCGATCGGGACAGCCCCTCCTTCAGCTTGATTGCACCGGCGTAACCGAGGAGCCGTTGCGCCTTGCCGATATCGGCCAGGCTGTCACGCACGTCGCCGAAACGGTCCGGCCCATAGACAGGAACGACCGTGCTGCCGAGCAAAGATTGCAGTTGGCGATAAAGGGTATTCAGCGAAGTTCGCTCGCCACAGGCGATATTGAACACTTCACCAACAGCCGTCGCCGGGGCCGAACAGGCTTTAAGGTTGGCCTCCACGGCATTGGCGACAAAGGTAAAATCGCGGGTCTGCTCACCGTCACCATTGATGGTCGGCGCTGCATTACGCAGCAGCGCACTGACAAACAGCGGGATCACTGCCGCATACTGGGAGAAGGGATCCTGGCGGGGACCGAAGACGTTGAAATAACGCAAGCCAATCGTCTCCAGACCGTAACACCGCCCGAACACCTGTGCGTAGAGTTCGTTGGCATATTTGGTTACGGCATAAGGTGAAAGGGGCTGACCGATATGCTCCTCCACCTTGGGCAACCCCGGATGATCCCCGTAAGTCGAAGATGACGCCGCATAAACAAAGCGCTTCACCCCCGCATCGCGTGCCGCGACCAGCATATTTACACTGCCGGTCACATTCACGGCATGGCTGGTCAAGGGATCTTCAATGGAGCGCGGAACGCTGCCGAACGCTGCCTGATGCGAGACAAAATCGACCCCGGCGCAGGCATTGCGACAGGTGTCAACGTCACGAATATCCCCTTCGATCAACTCGATACGCTCAATGCAATGCGCAAGATTCTCGCGCTTGCCCGTGGCAAAGTTATCCAGCACGCGCACTGACTCGCCCCGCTCCAGTAAGGCATCGACAATATGTGAACCAATGAATCCGGCACCGCCGGTAATCAGGTAGATAGCCATAAATTACTCCAAAATTTGTAAGCGGGTTAACGGCGTTGTTTCTTTAAAGACACTGCCCCGGCATCAGAACAAATCTGTAATAATGGTTTGCAAGCGATGCGTGTAGAGATGTTCATTCAATACCCGTCGCTGCCCGGCGGCGGCAATGTCACGTCGCCAGATATCATCCGCGACGATTCTCTCGTAAAGTGCATTCAGTTCATCGGGGTTGTGATAGACGAGAATTTCTTTATCAACCTCAAAACAGCGGTCAAGATCACCCATGTTGTCGTTGAGGACAACACAGCCGCAAGCCGGGGCATCAAACGTCCGCATATTAAGACCGTTCACAACATTACCGCTGTTTTTGATATTGATCACGCCGATGTGTTGATTGTAATACCGCGCAACATTTTGCACTGAAACCCGGCGGGCGCGAAAAGCATGCTCCGAACCCGACAATTTTTCCCAATGTTTTCCGACCACCAACACCGGTCGTTTTATCTCCCGCAAAACCTTTTCCCGATTGTCAGCGTAAGCCCCGACAAAAACCAGTCTCGCGTCTCTCTTCCCGTGATTCTTGTGTTGGTAAATGTTTGCATTGCACGCCAAAGGCAGGTAGCTGGAGGAAATGATTCCTTCTTGCGCGGCATATTCCATAAAGTGTAGTTTGGAGTTACACCCCTCCCCAAGTCGGCTTGATTCGACGCTGGGGAGCGATCATTGAAAACTGAAAATTGTAGAAGTTAAGCTCTCTTGCGCCGATCAGGCGGTCTATCCAGCTTTTTATCCCGTTTTTCAGGCGCGAATTTTCCCGATTTCGAGTGCCAATGGCTGCTTTCTGGCTAACCAGGAAAGTATCGGCAACGCCAAGGAACGCCATCCCTGCGGTAACACCAGAGTCAAGGTGACCCAGTCCTGTCCCCGGACATAAACGGGACGATTGACCTTACATCCATGCTGATGGTGGATGTGTGACTCAGGTGCTTTACGTGAACAGCGAAAGACGACCGTATCGTCGATGGCGACATAACAGCGCGAATCTTCTGTTCGTTGTAAAGCGAGCCGGGCCGTTTGCAATCCAGGAGCAACCCATGACCAGCAGCCCTTCTGTAGCCATTTAAAATAACTGGTCCAGTGGCGCCGGGGTTTGATCATTAACCAGGCTTCAGTGACAAAACCATTTTGGGTGAGCATCGCACCAAACAGCAGTTCCAGAAAGGTTGGAACCGAACGTTTTGGCAGCGCCTGCGCCAGAAATGTGATAGCGTCGTACAGGGATTGGGGGATACGGCTATATCCCTTGGTATCCATAGCGGCCTCCTGAAGAAAGGGTGGAACTTTCTTCAGGAGGCCGCGCCTTCAAAGCTTTCTAAATTCAATTCGCTTTGAAGGCGCGGCATCACAGGGTGGTCGCTGTGTCAACACTTTTTTTACAACTTCGACAAATTTTCAAAGATCACGAAACTCTAAACTTGAGTTCTCAAGAAGAAGGTCAAATACTTGCAATCTCAGAAAACATATTTGCGATCTTTGATTTTGCTTCCAGATTGTACTTCTCAATGGCATCGACTTCTTTTAAACTGAAACCAGTTTCAGCCCTCTCTCGGCAATCTTCAAGACTGATTGTCGCTTCTGAAACAAAGCGATCCAGCCCTACGCCGACATCTTCAAGCAACGCCTCTACTTTATGCGAATTAGAAGAAAGGGCTAGAAAAGGGGTTTTTGTCTGCAGCGCAAAGCAAAGGCCATGAAAACGTGCATTTACCAGTAATTTGCAGTGAGATACCGCCTGAATGAAGTCAGAAACAGAACACCGGACATATCTCATGCTGATGTAATGCTGCCGGACTCCCCCGAACGGCTCCAGAAGTTGGCCAAATAATCCGTAAAGTTTATAACTAACTGCCTTTCTTACAGCTTTCACACTCCACTCACGAATCCGATAAGGAGCTAACAGCGGGAGAAACTCGACCTGTTTATTGTCTAAGGTGAAACGGTATAACTGTTCACTCAAATCAGCATAAACAGAATCGGTTACAGCCAATCCAGAACGCTGAACAGTGGCGTCACCGTCACAAGGAGACATAAAAGTGAGATCGGGAACAACCGTTGATTTAACACCGTTGCAAGCTAATTCGGCCTGGCTACGACTCTCCCTCACATAAATACGGTTGAAAGAACGTGCGCTGACGGCTAACTCTGAGCTATTGGCATACCATGTAGCATTCAACAGAACAGACGGGACACTATGTTTTGCCGCAAAAGCGCCCGCAGACACAAGACTCCATGCCATTGGCAAATCATGATGGACGGTCCCCTCCCCGTTCACAATAACTAAATCACTCCGACAAATATCTTCACAAAAAGCTATATTTTTGCGCCAGTCTCTACCAACCGGGTAGGCACTTAGGACGCTGATCCCGGCATTGTTTAGCCCCAAGTAAAGATTTTCCATCACACGACGGCACCCGTGGTGGTTCTCCCAACTGGTATCGTTAATAATTACAGCTTGTTTCACCATAGGCCCCTACCTAGAATGGGTCGCAGCAAATAAATTCGATAGTCAACCATCCACATTAATAAACTGCCATTGGAATTTGACGTGCAGAGTAATCGACATATAGCTTTAAAAACTCATCACGATGTTCTTTACGTTCCAAATCTTGAAGGTCCAGCGGAAAAACCAGGGAGGATGTATTATAGAGCATAGCAAGCGTGTCCAGTGCAGTTGAACGGAAGGTGGCCATCTCCTTCGGTATTTTCCCAAAGTTCAAAAAAAAATTTTCAAGAATTGTGTGCGACTGAACGACCTCAAAATCAAGCTTTATACCAATTTTTTTCATCCAATTTTTGTCTTCATATCGATGTAGTGCATAAAAAAATTTTCTTCCAGAGTAATAGTTTCTGACCCTCTCAATGTATCGAATAAAAACATCCTTATCAAACAAGTATTGGCCAAGTATATTTGACCCAATAAAATAAACATCATCTGTATGCACAACAGATCTTACACGTTTTTTGAACATAGAATAATCATTTCTAATAATTCTATCATCAGAAAAATATTCACTTATATCATACATTGTGAAAAAATTTGTTTTTTTACAAAATTCCAGAGAAGACTTTACCCCCAATATTTTTTTAAACAGGGGAACCGTGTAAAATTTCTTGTATTCTCCAGAAGAAATTGCTTTTGCAATTTTAAATATTTCGTTTCCATCATCAATAAACGTCACAATTGATGGCATTAGGCTGTTAACAACATGGGCAGATACATGTTTTGGCATCCCAATGTAACAATTGACCACTGTTCCAATTTTTTCTATTTCAGCATCTATAAAAAAGTTAAATATGTGTTTAGTTAAATTATTTAACTTAACAAAACGCACATTACACCAACCACCATCGATAACGCTTTCCATGATAGGGCGGTCAGTTTCTTTTCTGTAAACACAGAAAAGATAGTTATTCTCCCCAGAGTGAAACCGGTCACGTGCTTCGATTGAATTAAATATCTGAAATGGGGTACGTGTAACAAAGACATTAGAGGCCATCGGCATTCCTCTGATCAAAAATTTACGATAACAGTTTGTCAGCAGAATCTGTGATGATATTCGGGTTCTGACAACGCTCCAATTGTATTATATAAGGCAATTTAAAGGAACTTTAAAATGGAGAAAAATGGGCGTCCATAATTTCATGCGTTTCTAACAGACTGTTGGTAAGACGGTCTCCCGCTACCTAAATTGGAGTCTATGCGCCACTGAAAAAATTCGAGCACAGACGCCGCAATTTGGCTATTGATGATACTTTAACAACTGAAGGTTCTCTTGAGACAGGCCGCAACAATTCGTCCCAGCGTCTTCGAATGCACTCCATATTTCAGTGCACGACAGTAATACATTACAGCGATCGCAGGACGGCCCAGCTTGTCCCACTCGCGTCCGGCCCGGTGCCAGCCCTTCCACATCACCACACCTGCTCCAGCAAGAAAACGGGAATCTGCTATACGACTCATTTCCTTAATACCGATTTCAAACAATCGCGCATACCTGATACGACTGAATCGATGCGGACGATTGGACAACTGACCGGAAACAATCGTCTTCACTTTGTTGCGGTAAATAACATGCGCGGTTTCTGGTCGACCCCACTGGCCCAGGCAGGACACCTTCATGAAAAGCAACTTGTCTTCAGCATAACGCAGCCGAGTATTAAACATTCCAGCCTTCAGTAGAATATCCCGACGAACCACGGTTGCCGACGTATGCGGCGGTGACTGAACAATCGCCGCCGGTCCTAGCAATGACAAGGGCAGGGGCAATGAAATCAGCTTCTGACTGACAACACAGCCATGCTCATTTTCAAACACCTCCAGACTCTGTCCAGAACAAGCGACCGCCTCCGGGTGCGCGAAAAAAAGGCGGCCATGTTCTTCTGGTGGCTGGCAGGCCAAACGTCGTCAGAATCGAGAAAGACCACAAAATAAAAATCTTCTACTGCTAGAATTCCTCGGGTATGCGCAGTGCCAGGACCACCATTTTTTCAGAACGTATTTGCATATATTCTTCGATTTTGTGGATCGTATCCAGCTTTCAACAACGTCGCTGGTGTTATCTGTAGACCCGTCATCAACAATAACAACCAATTCCGGTTGAACGGTTTGAGTCAAAACTGAATTCAAAGCATCGATAATCAAATTTTCTCTGTTGTAAGTCGGGATAACGACCCCGATTAAATGATCATGACCATTGAAAATCATTTCAATTACCTGTCCTCATTTGATAGTCACAAAATCGGCTAAAACTTTTCTTAACGCTGACTGAATAGACCTGTTTGAAAAATAAAGGTCATAGACAGCACGTGACCTTTCACCATAAACTTTCAGGAACATTTTTTTGGTGCTAATTCTAAAAATAGCGTCGGCAATAGATTCTGGATTGCCCGCCTCTGCCCAGAAAATCCCCTGCTCCTCGTTTTCTCGTAAAGCCGCAGGATATGCGGCTGATGCTGCGGTCACGACTGGCCGTCCCAGCGCCAATGCCTGATAGACCTTGTTGGGGATCACGCGCAAAGCTTTTTCGCTGGTACCAAAAATGCCGAGCAGGATATCCGCTTGAGCCAGACGCGCCGGAAGTTCCTGCAACGGTCGCCAGTTCTCGAAGGTGATATCAAGCTGTGCGTTTCTTTTGCGCAGCGCGGCGACCCGCGCCTCACAGTCGGCCTTGAGCGGCCCTTCGCCAAGGAGCCGCCAGCGCACCGGCGGTCCGGAATATAAAGCCACCGCCTCGATAACCAGTTCGATGCCATGCAGTTCGATAAAGGTTCCGGAGAATACCACCTCCAACGGCTCATCTGCATGTTTTTCAGGCAAGGGATAAAACTGAAAAAGATTTTCTTCCGCACCGACCGGAACAACCTGGATCCGCTCAACCGGAACATTCAGCAGCGAAGAAAAATAGTCACGATGCCCATCGGTATCAGCAATCACAACATCAGCCAATGCAAACAGCTTGCGTTCCCACGCCAGCAATCGTTGTCCTTGGCGGGAATTCGCGGTGAATTTTTGCCGTTCGTTGACCTGTTTATCGTAAGCACTGATCAGCGGATCAAAAACCAGGGGGATTCCCTGCCGTTTCGCGTAGCGCCATGCCGCGTGCAGGTCGCGGTGACGGAAACAGGGGACCCAGATCAAATCGGGAACCGCCCCGTTGCGCAGGTGATACTCAACATCGGCCAAGGGCGAGAAGCGCGGCACAAAGCGTCGGACGCGGTGCCCCAGCGCGCGCAAAGCTGACTCAACCACCCGATTGCGAGGATAGTCCGGGCCATAATTGCCGTAGCGCCCCCAGAACAGCAGATCAAGGCTTCTCATCAGCGGCTCCTGGTGACGGCAACACATCGTGCAAACTTTCCCAAATCAGCCGTGCAACATCAGGGATTTCGGCCTGCGTCCGCTGCGCATAAGTGAATTTGTTTAACACGGCCAGGGGGAGTCGGCAGATCAGCCCCGAGGCGACATAACCCTCAAGCGCTAACGCATCGTTGCGGTCGGGGTCCGATTGCTGCGGGGTGAGGGTGATGACCGGACGCCCGGAATAGATCGCCTCGGCGATCATGGTCAGACTGTCTTCCGTCACCATGACCCCCTGGCAGCGGCCAAGAAATTCGCGCACGACCGGGCGCGGCGTCTGCCCGTAATAGACGGCTTCATCGAGCAGCGCGGGCGCAATCCTGTTGTGCAGCAACTGTTCGGCCTCAATCCCGGTGCGACGCGAGGTCGTCAACAACCAGCGGATACCGTTGTTCTCACCGCTTTGGTTGATCCCCTCAGCCAGCTGCTCCCAGTCAGCCTCTGTAAAGCGGTAGCCCGCCCCGTCCCCGCCGATCAGCATCAGCCAGGGGGCATCCGCTTCAACGACCGGCATTTTTTCTGTCAGCCACAGCGGCACCGGTGGTAACGGCAGCACAACATTATTGGCACAGCCCTGCGGGGTAACGGTATAGATACGGGTATAACACTGTGCGGGATATTTTTTTAATGTCCCGCTGTAAAGATTCGGAACGCCATAGAGTTGAGCGAGCAGCGCATTGGCACCGAGGGTATTTCCCCCGGAAGAAATGATCAGATCGGGATGCTCGTCGGGGAGTTCGATCGTGTAGACCCGGTGCAACAGCAGCCTGGCCAGAACGGTGCTGCAAGGAAGCAGGTAACGGAGCAGACTCTTCAATAGTCGCTGCCGCACCTGCAAGGTGATCTCCCTGACCTCGACCGGGTGGAACCGTCCGATTGCTTCGGCCAGTCCCCGGCTCTGACTGAGGTGGCCGGGAGCACCGTCGCTCAGCAACCAGATCTTCAGGGTTTCATTTCTTCCAGCCACGCCGCCCTCCGCGCATCCGCATGATAAATGCCAAAAGATTGTCCTTACCACTGATTTTAACCCGTTTCAACTGAAAATTGTCGACTGCGCCGGGCAGGTTCAGACCAGGGGTGGTGGTGACCGCGCTGCTGTAACCACAGCGTTCAACCAGCCTGGCATCTTCCGGCGCATAGATTCCGAACGGATAGGCAAAACTCTGCACCGCAACGCCGAATAATTTCTCCAGCCGGTTTTTCGACTCGCTGAGTTCAAACAACTTTTCTTCCTCAGTCAATTTAAGGAAATTGGGGTGGGTCAGCGTGTGCGACCCCAACTCCACCAGCCCGCTGGCAAGCATCTGCCGCACCTGATCGTCAGCGAGCTTGGCCTCGTTTTTCAACTCACCGCTGTTGTGATGGGCTTTTTTGGCCGTCGACCAGTCCCGGTCATGGCGGTCAACAACCAGATAAAGGGTGGCTTTGACGTTGAATTTTTTCAGTAGCGGCAAGGCATGTTCAAGGTTATCGGCAAAACCGTCATCAAACGTCAGCACCACGCTCTTCTGCGGCGGCGCATCCCCAGCCGCGAGAAGCTCCGACACCGTCAGGCTGGTCCAGTTGTTGCGCGCCAGCCACGCCAGTTGTCGCTCAAACTGCTCAAGCGGGACGCGCAGTCCGTTGAAGCGTGCCCCTCGGCGATGGGGGGCGATCATGTGATACATCAGGATTCTTGGTACCCGGCTTGAGACCGCCGGTCGCCACCAGGCATACCTGAATGAAAAAATAGCCGCGAGAATCACGACAAGAGATAAAAGAAGAATACTCATGTTCGCTTGTGTCAACATTTTTCTATAGTGCAGCACCGCCAGCCAGGTGCAGCTCCGGACTTCAAGCCGGGCCTTGCGTGCAGCCGGGAGGCGCCGTTGCGGCTTGTTTGCGACTTGCGTAGGATTGAGGGATTCGTAAACCTTTGTGCGTGATCACCATCTCGGCCAGAACGATACAACTATCCGACAGCAGAAAGAGATCATGGAGTAAGGCACCCCTATAGACGGGATCAGAAGAAAACTTATCCCTGCAATCAGCCTTGATCAAATGGATGATCGAGAGGTGTTCCCTGATACGCCCTATTTTCTGCCTGATGATTTCCACAACTAACACCCCATAGCGTAACGCCGCTGTGCTTTGAAGTCGGTGCAACGATGCAGTAATTTCAACTCAAAGTCTTCCCGTGCAGCATCGTCGCTCGCGTAAAGAACCTGCCCGTTTCTGACTATTTCATCGTTCAGGATCAGATTGCCGCGAAGGCTCAGCAGCACCAGGTCAATATCGTTTCTTTTCAATGTGCGACAAAGATCTGCATACAGACGAAATTTCAGGGTGTCTTTGACTGACTGTTCTTCATCTTCTAAACGCATAGCTTCCTCGGCAGGAGACAAGTGTGGTTTAACATCGTTTGTGTTTAAAGCATTTTTACGGCACCCAATGCGGGGAAGTCAAACACATGGCCGGCACGGCCATAATGCCTTCCGCCAAGGGCCAGGGTTCTCCGCTGCCATGACATAAGATATACAATTGGTCCAAAATCAGAGTTTCGCGGGCCGAACGCATTGAAGCTGTCACTTTGGGCGAACGCGTCAGTTTGATTTCAAACCCGAGACGACGTCCATTTTTTTGAATCAGCAAATCCAGTTCGGCGCCGGTATGCACTCCCCAAAAAAACGCTTCGCCATGCCGAGCAGCAGTTCTCCGGATAATTTCGCGAATGATAAAGCCTTCCCATGACGCTCCACACTTGGGGTGAGCCAGGAGGTCATCCAGACCATTCACGCCGAGCAAACCATGGAGGATACCCGAGTCAGTCACATACACTTTTGGCGCTTTTACCTCACGCTTACCCAGATTGGTATGCCAGGGCAGCAGTCGAAAGGCCATGAAGGTCCCCTCAAGGATATCCAGATAGCGTGATACCGTTTTGTCACTTACCCCTAGCGCCCGCCCAAGTTCGCTGCCATTCCAAGTCTGTCCGTGATAATGCGCAAGCATGGTCCAGAAGCGCCGCAATGTCATGGCCGGAAGACTGATGCCCAATTGTGGCAAGTCGCGTTCCAGGTAGGTGCGTATAAAAGCCTCACGCCACTCCCGACTCCCGGCCAGGTTCTTTGCCAGCAACGACCGCGGAAAACCACCTCGTAACCAACGGTCGTCCAGCCAATCCGCGCCGGACTGAACCGAAGCAATTTCATCCAGAGCCAAACCTTCGACTTCGTGAAAGACCACCCTCCCCGCCAAACTTTCCGCAGCATGGCGCATCAACTCAGGGGCGGCGCTGCCCAAAATGAGAAAGCGGGCCGGGGTATCAGGTCGATCCGCCAATACCCGCAGGAGCGGGAAGAGGTCAGGTCGACTCTGGATCTCATCCAACACCACCAGACCAGAGAGCGGACGCAGCACAAAGGCTGGATCTGTCAGACGAGCCTGGTCTTCCGGATCTTCCAGGTCAAAATGCTTGACCGGGCCGTGCCATGTTGCCGCCAGTTGCCGTGCCAAGGTGGTCTTGCCGACCTGTCGCGGGCCAAGCATGGCGACAATGGGGAAATTGGCTAATCGGTCAGTGAGTTGATCAAGATGAAGTTGGCGTGGAATCATACATCCTTTTTACCATGAAAAATCGGACATTGAAACCGATATTTCATGGATAATTACGTTCATGAAATACCCACATATTCGGCGGAAGAGGCAAATCGCCTTAGCCCGAAGATCTCTTTTCAGGGATGAAGGGGATGCAGGGGATAGGTCAAAAACTATTTTTCCGGGTTAACTTACAACATCTTTAAGCCTGAGGGTTGCACGGTGTTATCCCGTTAATCCCCTTTATCCCTGTTGAAATTGCCTTTTCTAAAATCGCCTTAGCAATGAGATATCGAAACCGATATTTCATGGTTAATTACGTTCATGAAATACCCACAGATTCGGCGGAAGGCGCTGTTTTGTGTTCTTGAATATAGATTTTCATTTTTTCACTGGAGTCATTTTTGGGGTCGGTCTTGACTTTCGGACATTCGACACTCAACTAAACACAAGCCCCGCGACGCTCTTCCTTCCAACCTCAAGGCCAGACTTCCAAAAGACTAAGCTGCCCAGCAGCATCAAAGCCCCATAACCAAACGTAAGCCGGATTCAACCCTCTGCAATTCCTGTTTTCGCACTTTGCCGGCTTTTTCGGTCAAAAAGAACTTATCGACTGTCAGGACTTGGGATACGTTGGCCACTGAATCCTTGGGCAAACCGGTTTGCGCTGCTGTTAAAAGAACATTTCCCGGGGCCTTAGCCAGGAGAAGATTTGTGGTTAGAACGACAACGACCACCGTATTAATCCGACTCCGGTTAAACTCGTCTATTTGGATAACAATGAGGGGCCGACGATATCCAGGTTCTGAAGCTACAGGATCTGGCAGATCCGCCCACCATATTTCGCCACGTTTCATTGCCACTCATCCCGACCAATAGAAGAAAGCTGAGCATTGAATAATTGTGAATCGACGCGAGAGGTCTCGACTTTATAGATATCATTAAGTTTGCAAGTCATCTTTTTTGATTCTATTCCCGGGGTGGCAATGGTCGACTGTGACAATAAAAGATGTTTGAGGTGGAGAACCAGATGCTCAAGTATCATGACTTGCTCAACCGGAGGAAGCGCCTCGATTTGTTTTTCAATTTGATCAATAGCCATCGGCTTCGACATATTCTTCTCCTTGTTCTTTTATGATTTCTGAAAAAACCCATCGGGGGACGTATTAATGCTCCCTGAGTTCAACAGGCCCCCCGCCGCGCCAGCACCACCCACACCGTCTTCAACAGCAGTTTGATGTCGAGCCACAACGACCAGTTATCGATATATTGCAGGTCGAGACGCACGATCTGGTCGAAATCGTTGATATCACTCCGGCCGCTCAGCTGCCAGAGGCCGGTAATTCCCGGTTTGATGCAGATGCGGCGGCGATGCCAGTTCTCGTAGAGAGCCACTTCATCGGGGGTTGGCGGCCGCGTTCCGACCAAGCTCATCTCACCTTTGAGGTCATTCCAGAATTGGGGAAACTCGTCGAGACTGAACTGGCGCAGGTACTTTCCGACCCGCGTTAACCGGGGGTCGTCCTTGATCTTGAACATCGCCCCCTGCATCTGATTGTGGCACTGCAAAGCATCCTGCTGGGCTGCGGCGTCCAGCACCATCGTTCGCAGCTTCCAACAGGTGAAGACCCGGCCGTTTTCGCCGACGCGGTCCTGGCTGAAAAAGATCGCTCCTTTGGAATCGAGGCGGATAGCGAGGGCAAGCAGCGGAAAAAAGAGGGCAAAAAGCGAACTATAGGGGTCGGGTCTAAACATCTGACAAGATCTTCCCACGTCAGTCCTTATCCCTCTTTACACCCATTCCTCAACTCTCTTACTGATTAGCGCTCATCTTCCACAGAACCTAAATGTGTCATTCCCGAGGCGCTTCTGGTCGGGAATCAAGCTTCTAACCGACAGAAATCATGGATCCCCGATAAAGACATTCGGGGATGACAAACTTATTGCAGAAGATTGAAACTAATCAGGACTCTCTTTGACCAGATACACCCCCCCATGATGTGCCTCGGTATCAGAACGATGCGCCTTGAGCTCGGTTGCGACGGTATCGATTTTGCCAGACAACCGTTTATCAGTCGCTTTGAGATCGCCAGCGACGGTATCGATCTTGTTGTTGAGGATATCGATCTTGAAATGAGCAAGCTCAATATCTTTCTTCAACTCTGTGCGCGTTTCTCGTATCTCATTGCGCAGAACTTCATGCCCTTCAAGTACCAGATCAAACTTGCCACGAATATCTTCGAGCAGAATTTCCAGATGGTCTTTTTTCATTGCAGAACCTCCTTACCACTTTGGACGCTGATCAAATCTGATAAGGGCTGATTGATTTTCACGAGACCAACCTCGGTTAGATCTCTATTTTTTCGAGCTGTTGCTTCAATGGACCAAGATCTTTTTGCACCGTCACCCACACAACCTCGATATCGACACCAAAATATTCGTGGATCAAAATGTTTCGGATGCCCTTCATCTTCCCCCTGCCCAAGGGATCTCAAGGTATTTTCTCTGTACCTCTTCGGGAACATGAGTTGCAGCTTCACCGATGATTTCACAGTTTCGAATAAATATCCCCCGGCAAAGCCGGGGTTTTATGATTGCTGGCCCCTCAAAGGGGCCTCTTTGCAATCAGTAAGGTCAAAATCAAAAACACTCATGTCGGAATGGAGCATATTCCCGGAACTGTCAAACTTTGTGAGTCCCCCACCAAAGGTGGGGGTTTTCCTATAAGAAATAACCATCCAGAAGGTTGAGGGTATGTATCGCTATGACAGCTTTATGTTCATTATACTTGACGTGAAAATGTGGCGGATTGTGTTCATCAGAATACATGCTGATGACAATATCAAGAAAACGACATATTTCAGGCATTACAACTCTCCCCCATGGCGTATCGTGGTTGCAATACAGAAACAAGTTCCATTTTCAAATAATCCGTATCCATCTCCGCTATCATTCTACTTCTTGCAGTACAGTGTGACCCCTCAACAGGCGCCGCGACGGGCAAAGACGACCAACAGCGTCTTCAGCAGCAGCTTGATATCGAGCCATAGGGACCAATTATCGATATATTGCAGGTCCAGCCGCACAATCTCGTCAAAATCCTTGATCGCACTCCGCCCGCTCACCTGCCATAAACCAGTAATCCCCGGCTTGATACAGATCCGGCGGCGATGCCAGTTTTCGTATTGAACCACTTCGTCGGGCGTCGGCGGGCGCGTCCCGACCAGACTCATCTCGCCACGCAGCACATTCCAGAATTGCGGAAACTCATCCAGACTCGTTTTGCGCAGAAAATTGCCGACCCGCGTCACACGCGGATCGTCATCCATCTTGAACATTGCACCCTGCATCTCGTTTTGCTGCATCAACGCTTTCTTCTGTGCCTCGGCATCGACCCCCATCGTCCGCAGCTTCCAGCATTTGAAGCGTTTTGCGTTCTCACCAAGGCGGAACTGGCCAAAAAAGATTGGCCCCTTTGAATCGAGTTTGATCGCCAAAGCGACGATCGGGAAAAAGAGCGCAAAGATCGTCAAGCCGACGCAGGCGCCGAGCACATCGATCAGCCGCTTGAGAAAGAGCTGCGGCGCATCGAAGCACTTGGTGTGAACGGTGAGCACCGGCAGCTCATTGTGGAACATCGAAAATTCACGTCGCGTGTTGGTGGTTTTATAATGATTCAGTACCACCCGGGTCGTGATCCCCATCTCTTCCAGGTCCACGACATATTTTTCCGTCTCGGCATGAGGATTTTTCGAAAGACTGAACATGACTTCATCGGGGGTCTTTTCTTTACAAATTTCGACGAGTTGATCGACGTGACCACAGACCTCATACCCCAAAATCTCCTTCTGCAACGGCAGCGGAGTAACTTGCACAAAACCTTGAATCCTCAGTCCCCAGTCACTATGCGCCGCGATCAATTCATGCAGCCGCCGGGACGTTTCCGCGGTGCCGACGATGAGAACATTGCGGACATGGTAACCTTGCCGGCGCATATAGCCGAGAAGGAGGCGAATGGCAAACTTCGTCGCCAACAAGAGCAAGAACAAAAAGAGGATAAAGAGGATAAAGAGGCTGCGGCTATAGGTGTCGCGATCGACAAAAAAGATGATGGCAGCCACAAAGAGACCGCCAAGCAGATTCGCTTTCACCAGACGCATGAATATACTGGATAGAGTCAGACTGCGCAGCGAATCATACAGCCTCCCCTTGCGTAGCAGCACGAGCCAGGTGATAGCAACCGCAGGCACACCCCACAGATACCTCTGCGGCGCGGCGAGGGGCGCAAAAAAATTGTTGGTAACCACATAAGCCAGAGCAAAAGAGATCACCACCAGCAGGAGATCGACGATCATACTCAGGCGACGAAAGAGCCGGGCTTGTTGTTTCAACATATCTTCTCACCATAGTGAAAGCCTGTGAGGCTGCCGACTATCCTCCCTCAAATTGAACTAGTAGTTCGTTTCATGAATAGCATTACATATCAAGTCAGTTCCAGATCGAATTTCTTCCAACGGAATGGAACGGGTGCCTCATTGATTTCAGCAATTCCCTTGAGTATTCGCTCTTTCAGTTCT
>JAHYIW010000012.1 GCA_019429445.1 Desulfuromonadaceae bacterium | reverse complement strand
ACCTGACAGATGAAGGGCATCAAGTTATTCGGTATGCCGCTCGGATCTTCGCCGATCAATCCGCTCGCATGGGCGCCAACCGGATTAAAATAACGGAGTGTAGCAGCGTGAAAAGCCGCATCCGCCGCCGTGAGATCGGCAATCAACTGTTCCATAACCAGCTTGGTTCGCCCGTAAGGGTTGGTGACCTGGAGTGGCGCACTCTCTGGAATCGGACAATGCTCCGGCTGGCCATAAACTGTTGCCGAGGAACTAAAGACCAAACGGCCGACATTATGCCGCCGCATCGCTTGCAACAAAGAAATCGTTCCGCTGATATTGTTATCGAAATAATGCAGAGGATTTGTGCAGGATTCTCCAACCGCCTTGAGCGCGGCAAAGTGAATCACCGCATCGATCTGGTGAGAAACAAAGACCTCATCGATCGCCGCCGCATCGCGAACATCAGCGCGGATACAGGGGATTTTTTGGCCAGTGATCGCGAACAGACGGTCGAGGACTTGGGGAGAACTATTGCAGAAATTGTCGAGCAGCAGGACGTTGTAGCCACGGGCCATGAGCTCGACGGCCGTATGGGAGCCGATATAACCAGCACCACCGGTTAAAAGAATCATATCGTCCACCTATTTTTGAAAGACTTGAATAGCAAGTTGTAAACTTTAACTACTGTGTCAGCAACCACTTTTCAAAGACAGGATCTACCACCCGCCAGACCTTGTCATGAAATTCCACCAGATCCAGTTTCATAAGCTTTGCAAGACTTGTCTGCACGCCCCCCTGCGAACCAAGTCGCCAGGATGTCAGGTATGACTGGCTGTAAATATTGGCCGGATGCTGTTTGGCAATGGCTCTGAGTAAACGTTTTTGATGATTTGTTAAGCCGAGAAATAACCCCTCAAAATCGGCCGCTTCCATTTTCACCAGCAAGCTCTTCACCTCAGTAAAGGAGTCGCGATCCCCACCCATTTCAAAATGGAGCATCGCCAATTTTTGCACATAATAGGGATAAGCATCAACGAACTCCACCAGCTCCTTTGCCACCTCCACATCGAGAACTTTTCCGCCCGCATGGTAACGACTCATGAGAAACGCGACAAATTCGTCGGTCGGGATGCGCGGCAATGGAAAAACGTAGGCACTCTTATAAAAGGGACGTTTCCGATCTTCAAACATATCGCGCAGAATGGTTCTTCGACTCCCCATGATCAAAAAAGAGACATGTTCGGCAGACTGCATCCCACCACGCAACAGGGCCTCGATTTTTTTGCTTTCCTTGAGATCACAAATTTCCTGAAACTCATCCAATACAAGACAAACTTTGATTCCTTGCGCTGCACAATAATCATCAAGTGAGGCAATAATGTGCTCTAAGTGAATTTCCGCCGCATCATCCCCAAGGGCAACAGAAAATTCAGGAAATGCGGTCGTCGAACTGATCTCCAGACGCAGTCGTAGCCGTTTAAAAGACCTAAGTATACGTTCTCCCAAAGAAGTTTTATCCGCTGCATTGCAACCCAGCGAAGCAACAATGCCACGGTACATTTTTTCAGCGACGTCCTCGGGCGATGTCACCGAAAACAAATCAATAGAGATACAGGTCATGTCCGTCAGCATTTCACTCACCACAATCGCCAGGCTCGACTTGCCATAACGCCTTGGGGCGTAGATGAGGGTGTGGATGCCGGAGCGCATATTCTGACAAACAAGTTCTTTTTCTGCTGTCCGGTTACAGAAGTCTTCTCCTTTGGCAAGAACGAGTTTAAAGGGATTCTGCACGGTTATGGCCTTTCAATTATCCAAAGTAAATTATCTGAAAGGAGGATACAAAACCTTCAGCAAATATTCAACGTACTTTACGTTCCGACAACGACAACAATGCCACGCCAACTGATCTGGGCCAACTGATCTGGGGACAGTATATAGAACTATCCGTTTACTCGCTTTGGTCCCGGCTTTTGTGGCCGCAGAGATCTTGCCAGCAAGGTCTCGATGTTATCGACAAACGACTCATCCCCAAGGGGTCTGCCTGAGCGCTCATATTTGCGGAAGGTGGTCATTTCGTCTTCCGATGACAACGATAGAAAATCTCTCCAATTCCCAACCATTGAAAGTAACGGCTCAACCTTCGACAGTTTGTCGTCTTGAACCATGAGATGGGCCCGGGCACTGCTCCAAGGATAGTCCTCCGGGGAAGCAACAATGCCGGCTGCAACAGGGTTCATTTCAACATATCGAGCCGCAGCGACCAGATAAACTTCATCCATCGGAAACGATGCAAAGCGTTCCTGCCACAAGTGTCCACGCCACTTCTCACGAAAGTTGATCCTGCGGGTATAGCGACGATGGGCTTCGCCAATGGCGCGAGCTAGACTTCCCTCCGATTCAGGGACGGCAATCAGGTGAACATGATTGGGCATCAGGCACCATGCCCAAATTGCGACACGATACTTGCCACACCATTCAGCCATCAGGTCGATATAGGCCGAATAGTCGTCGTCACAGAAAAAGGTCTGCTGGCGGCGATTGCCACGTTGGGTGATGTGGTGGGGGATTCCGGGGGCGATAACTCGTGCGATACGTGCCATGAATGAAGAATAGCAGATGCAAAATTCTTGTCAATTAAATATACTGTCCCCAGATTTCCGCCCGGGGGCGATAACTCGTGCGATACGTGCCATGAATGGAGAATAGCAGATGCAAAATTCTTGTCAATTAAATATACTGTCCCCAGATTTGCCCAGTTGAGTCAGCCACAATTCGATTCGCCAGTCTGGTTGCTAGCCATTCGGAGAGTTTGTAATACTTCCGAGCCAGTGCCCCCCATTTTCAAACCAAATAATGAGTTTATAAATTTTTCCAATATCCTTTATTCATGCTCAATTGACGTTTTAACCACAATGGCAGTCTTGGCGCCATCTGCCCTAGTTTATAACCAACGAACTTAAATCCAGTACGCAGCACGGCAATCGGTATCAGCCAGGGAGCACGCTTACTTAAATATCGCATTTCCGACATGACAAATTTTTTCCCTTCTCCTTCCGCCTTGCCAAGCAGTTCTAAATACCAAGACTCACGACCATGAAACACACCAATATCAAAATAACGGCGAAACTCCTCTAGCATGCTGTAATTATGAGAATGGTAGCAGATAGCATCAGCGGCATAAGCCACATTCCACCCTGCTTGCAGCATCTTGGTTGCAACGTAGGTATCTTCGCTAAGAATTACGTCGGATGGAAATCCACCGACAGCTATCAAAGCTGTGCGTCGATAAGCAGCAAAAGAGTTTGATATAAATGCCGCTTTGATGCCGAGTCTTGCAATGTCATCTTTGGATTTAATTGAAGATTCTGCGGAGTAGTTAAACAAACGTGCATGGGCAGCAATTGGCGAAGCTTCGACATGGGGTAATTGACGACCGCACACCGCACCAACTTTTTCATCTTCAAAAGGCGCTAATAAATTTTTTATGGCCTCTGTTGAAGCTAAAATAGAATCCTGAGTCATGAAGATAATTATGTCCGATTCAGACCAAAGGTCGAGAGCAAGTTGGCGGGTGGAACCATGGTTAAAAGATGAACGTGGTATAATATAAGCAGAAAATCCAAATTTATTGAAAATTAAGGATGAACCATCAGTTGAATCGGAATCAATTATTTTTACATCGAAATCGCAGTAAACCTGTTTGGTAATAGATTCAAACAAAGAGGACACAGAATTAGCAGCATTCAGAGTTGGAATACATAATATCGTTTTCATGCGGTCGCTCTATTACTTAATGACAAAATATCTTCGTAACATTTAATTAGTTCCGATGCATGCCTATCGAGTGTACAAGGACATGTCCAATATTGACTATAAGCCTTTATGCCCAAATTCCGCGAAAGAGCCTTATCAGAAGATAGTAATAATAATTTTGACGCAAGATCTTCGACATCACCTGAGCGAAATAATAGCCCAGTTTCTCCGTCAAGAATATTCTCCTTAGCAGCACAATTGTCAGAAACTAAAGCTGGTACCCCAAGAGCTGCTGACTCTGAAACAACCAAGCCTTGTGTTTCATGCAAAAGAGATGGAAACACAATTGCCCTGCTGGAACGGATCGCACTAATGACACCGTCGCGATCTTGCCATCCCCGCAGTTCTGCGAAAGGATTAATATCTCGTATTGAAACATCTTCTGAACCAGACCCAACAAAAATCGCCTTAATATTAGCTCTTAACGCAGCAGCAGCAAATAATACAGCTCCTTTTTCAGGGGATAAACGACCTATAAAGGTAAAAACGTTATTTAATGATACATCTGTCGGAAAAGTTTTCTCTATATCAATCGGGTTATAAACTCGGTAAAATTTTTTATTTTTTGGAAGCCACTTTCGCAATATTGATTCTGAATAATCGGATATGGTAATGAAGTTTTCTATTCCACAAGGTATACAACCAAATTTGCGCTGAACAATCTGCCGAGCAACTCTCCACAATTTTTGACTATAATTACGAGAATCGCAGTTTGATGAAATACATAACAATGACAAGGGAAATAGATCGCATTGTTTTCCCTTCTTATAATTATAGAACCCACCATTTGGACAGACCGTAAAATAATCATGAAGGGTACAAACAACTTTAAATTTTTTTTTCACCGCCTCATTCACAATACTCGATGTCAATGATTTTACCCAAGTATGCAAATGAATTACGGTGTTTCTTGGGTCATATTCCTCAAGAATAGCTGCTAATTTCTTCGAACATCGGTGATCCCAAATTCCATGATAAGCTGCGGATAGCTTAGATGGGTTAGTCAGTAAATCAAAATGATCGAAATTATAAAATTTAAAAGGAAAACAATTCTCGATATTTTTTGGAAGAGATATCCCCGAAATGAAAGTTACATCAAAACCTCTGTTTGCAAGAACAGTTGCACTTGACAACGCAATTTGAGATGCACCTCCATTAACTACCCCATAATCATTAATTACTATAATTCTCAACATTATCTCCAAATGTATTTAAGCTAAAAATAGAGCCAACACTAATTCTGTTAACAATTAATATTTAATACTTGAAAAAATTAAGTTTATAATTTGCCCCTAAAACAGAGAGTACAAGAAATAACCCAGGGGAAAAATAACCGTACCCCCTGAAAAAAAACTCAACAATAAATCCAAAAAGAATTGCAGATAAAAGAAGCGTTTTTTTTGATTTGTTTAAGCCATAGCAATATCTATTATTTTTTAAATCTTTCCAATAAAAATAATTTTCAATTATAAATTTTATAATAAATTTCATGTACATAAGTAAAATTAAAATACCTACTATTCCAAATTCAGCAATTATTTTAGAAGCGAGAAACCCTCCGTCAGACAAGTTTGTCTCACTGCCAACATCAATTTTTTCAATTATCTCTGTAAATGGAGTTAGTTGAGTACCAGGAAACCCAAGCATTTGAAAACCTAAACCAAACCCATTGGTCTTTATAAAGTTTTGGTAAGCCAAAGACCACCCCTGTAAAAAGACAAGAGTGGTGAGATTTCTTGTCTCAGAAAAGCTAAGCCTACTTGTAAAATAATCGGAATCAAGAAAAAATTTACTTGTAATTGGCATAGCAAGTAAAGATAATATCATAATAAGTAATATAATTTTTAAAATATTCATTCTTAGGCTTAACAAAATTATACTTAATACTGAGAATAAAAGCATAGTTAGACTTGGGAAAATTATAGAGAAAAAAATTAAATTAAGAATCACGAAAAATGAAGAACTACGTTCCCCTGTAGCGACATATCCGACGCCAAGCAGTCCAACAGATAGAGCATAATGACTCTCTTCTGAAAATGGAAAAACTGATTTACTCACAAAAGCATAAGGACCAATCTTTATGGGCAATAGAATACTTAACCAACCTAAACTAAATAAAAAAATCAAAACAATAAATAATGATTTTGATAAAACATTGAACGTCATTTTCTCAATTTTATGTGAAAATATATATGATGAAATAATTATTAAGATAAATGAAAAAGAACCAAGCGGTTTAATAATATTGAACATATAGTATTGATAAAATGATGGAATTAATAACAATAAAAATATTGCTAAACATAAAATACTTTTTTTAAGTGATAAATCTATAGATAAAATAATTTTAAAATTTATAATTAAAACAAAAATCGCAGAAACAAGCAAACCAACAGATAACGAGGAAAGGTTAAAAACTACAAACATAAAACTTGGAATTAAGAAAATAATCAAGACTAATAAAATAAATAAAACGTCGAAAGATTTTTCTTTTCCGTTATCAATAATCATCAATATGTTATCCATAAATAAATACTATAAAATGAATTAATATAATTTGTTTTAATTAATTAGTAATTTTTTTAGGAAATTAAGAGATTCATCTCTTGAACGAAATAATTTCTCATGTACAGCATCATAGTCAATATTTATATCAAAATCATATAAAGAAGACTTTTCTAAAATTAGTTTATTTTCTAGCCCAACAACATTTAATAAACTTTCAATTCTATTAATATGTTTACCGCTTGATACTGCAACAAAAGGCTTACAAAAATTAATCGCAAAACATGTCCCATGAAATGAATCTGTAATAACAAATTCTGCCTCAGCAAAAAGCTTTAAAAATTCTTCTGGCCCTGCATCTCTAATATGTAAATCGACTTTTGCTCCTGGAGTTAAACCTTGCTCAATTGAAATTACATTTAACCCAAGTTTTTTTGAAAAAAATTCAACTACCTGCTTAATAAGGGGCAATTTAGGGACTGTAAACAAAAGGATATATTTTTGGTTTGGCTTGCTTCCCTCATGTAAATTACCAACACATAACCATTCTTCTTTGCTTAACAACAAAGTTGGGTCAAGCACATGTACGATGTGTTTACCCATCAATTTGTGCAATAGAGTTTGAGTGCTTTTCTCACGGACAGAGATTGCTTCATATTTTTGCAGAAAATTTTTAACTTGTTTTTTTTCCGATTCTGAGTAGTTATAACCTCCTATGCTAGAAGAATATGATATTTTTCTCGAATTTTCAGGAACAAAATCGAGGAAATAAACCGGATCAAGTGTGCAGTTCTTGCTAATGCAGGCAGGATTCCAAATTTGATCACTGCCAGCAATATAGACATCATACTTGGGAAGAAGATTATTTAAAATATCTTTTTGACTATAAACTTTTGTTAGTTTAAAATTTCTATCGATAAATTTTTTAAATTTATTAATAACCCTTTTTCTCGGCAAAATCCTCATAACATCTCTGCCTGCCCACAATAATCCGCGAAAAGACAGATTAAACCTAATCAAATCAAAACTTCTGGATATATGGCGGTTTTTATAGTTTACAATTTCAACGTCACCAAACATTGATAAGACAATCTGTGTTGCGTAAGTTTGAAATATAGCACCGTAATTATTAGCTTCGTGAATTGTTACCAAAGCAATTTTCATTATTAATTACCTCCAATATTATGTAATAATTTTATTTTCTCTATTACAGATAGTAATTCTTTATCAATAAAGATGTTTGGTTCGACAATAAATTCGTTTTCTAAGTAAATTTTATTGTTTAATCTATTTCTTAAAAGAATGGCATAATCAATGATAGTTGATATATCGCTGCCATTATTAATCATAATATTCATACTTTTATTTGACGGTTTATAATTATTAATTTTAATGTGCTTACTAACAAACCAGTTGAAAATTGAATTATTAGGCTTTTTTCTATTTATAAATTTTGCGATAGAATTTTTAAAAATTAATTTCAAAAAATAAAATTTAATAATATTAATTTTGTCGTGAGTTATAAGATTATAATAAAAATCACCCTTACAAGAAAACATACTTCCTAAATTTGGATATACAAATTCTTGATATGAATGGCGAGCTATATGAAATTTTTCTATTTTTTTTTCAATTTCTTTTTTATTGCCAGATTTAAAATTGAAACACGCAGAGAGAATAATAATTTTTTCATTTTTAAATATTGAAGTTCGGTATGAAAATAACCCATCTTTTTTTTCTAATACAAAATAATCACCATTGATATTCAGACAATCTACAGAGATAAGATTGTCTGAAATTGTATAACCATACGCGCCAGCATTCATAAATAAAGCGCCACCGATAGTACCAGGAATACCCTCTAGACCCTCAAACCCTTCAGACCCATGTGTTACAGCCACGCGGACAAAATCCTGTAATGAATATCCACAATCAACATAAACACTTGAATCAGCAACTCTAATAGTTTTTAAGTTTTTTGTAGAAATAACAACTGAATAATTAATTTTATCCAGAAAAACAATATTACTTGTACCGCCAATAATCTTATACTCAATTTTATTCTCTATTAGGTATGAAATTACTAACTTTAAAGTAATTAAATTTTGAGGGCAAACATAAACATATACATATCCACCCATTTGAAAATACGTATCATATTTTAATAAATAATTTGGCCTGTACCAAATATCTTCTGAATCAAGATAATATTTAAAGTTATCAAGCTTATTTAGTAAATTTAAATTTATCATATTGATTAATTTCTATCAGATAAAAAAACTACTTTTTCTGCAAAATAATAATAAATTGACAATAAAATACAATTACTAAATATAGTAGCAATGGCGGCACCTAGCGCCCCATAGATTGGTATTAATAAGATATTGAGAAATATATTAACTCCAGCAACTACTCCCATACATTTAACTTTAATCATCATATGTTCTTGCGTAACCAATGTCGCTCCTACACTGCTTGCAACAAAAATAATAGGCGCAGATACAGACAGTACCATCAATAAATTAGTAGCTTCCTGATAAGTCTCTGAAAACAGGAAAACAACTCCCCAAGGTGCTAACAACCAAATAGAAACCATTGCTATTACTCCCAAAAATAGCATAGCTAAATTTCCTTGTCGGTATACTCTGTAAAAAAATTTTCTATCCTGGTGTGCCCAACGGTGCATTTTTGGCAATAAAAATTTTTGATAAATTACACTCGGGAGCATATAAACAGCAAGCATTACTGTAAACGCAACATTATAAATTCCTGCAATTTCTGCATTTTTCATATACTTCAACAAAATAATATCACTTTGAAAATATATAAGATGAAACAATGCTGCGACACCGAATGGCCAAGATTGCTTAACAACGTTAAATATATTTGGAATAATATATTTAATCTGTTCATCATGAAAAGAATGTATTGAATGCCCTTTTAGTAAAAAAATTCCTTTATACATTCTAAACAATAAAAAACTACTAAAAATAAAAAATAATAATGATACAAATACATAAGAATAAGCAGATAATTTAATAAAATTAAAACTCGTTGAAAAATAGGAAAGCGAAACTATAAAAATTAAACGAATTGCGTGTGGAAGAACCTGAAAAAATGATAAATTCATATAATTTTCTTCAAGTTGAAATTTTACACTTACTAATTCAATTGAAACTTGTCCTAATACATGCATACTTAACATTATTAAAATAATTGCTGTTAATTTATCGTGTGGACCTATCATTGACCATATTATTATAATTAATATAACACTTATTGTACTTAAGAAAATAAATTTAAATGAACCCTGAAGCCAGCGCATTGCACGCCAACCTTCTTGTCCAAAAATCTTTAGCCAATATTGAGCGATACCAAATCCAGCTAATGGAGAAATCAGCATGATCATGCTGAGTGAAGATGCAAAAATCCCATATTTTTCCGGGCCAAGTTTACGTGCAAGAACAATTTGTGTCAGAAATGCGCAACCGGCACCCAAGATAGAGCCCAACCATAAATATGAAACAGCTCTAAATGCAGCCCCACTTCTTTTAACCATCATAAAACCCGTCTCATACAATATAAAAAGGTCACCCTCGGGGTCAGGCTTCAGGTTGAGAAGTTGCTAAGTTAAAACCCAATAAACATCGGCCAGAGTCAGGCAACGCATGACATGGCTGCTATCTATTTGGAGTGAGACGTCAACGCGAAAAACGATCTTCATTTCACCTCACCATGGTCACTCAATTCAGCCTCAATCTGCTCAATGGAAGGCAAGCTCCCTTGCAAATCTTCGGGAATCGATTCTATACGACCTGACGATATGAAACCATGGCAACTGGTCAGCAGCTTGCTGACCAATTTGATGGGCATTCTTCTGCGAATCTGGGGGCAAGAGTGGGTTCGGGCTCCCAGGTTACCAAGTTGGCCAGAGAAACACCCTTCTGTTCTCCTTGACCAGATACACCCCGCCATGATGCGCCTCGGTATCGGTCCGGTGTGACTTAAGATCGACAGCGACGTCATCGAGCCGTGCCGACAAGTTCTTCTCGACGGTGTTGATCTTCAAGACCAGGCTCGATTCAACTCGATCCAACTTCTCCGAAAGCATTTGATGCCCTTCGGCAACCAAAGCTAATTTATGATCAATATTTTCAGCCATTATGCCGATATACTGCTGAAATTGTTCTGTTTGCTTAACAAATAAATCTTCAATAAACTTCTTATCTTTCTCGTCCATTTCGGTCTCCGAATTTACGTCCTACTAACGCCTGAGCCAGGGAAATCCAGGGGGACATTCTAAAAAGTTAACTAACTTTTTCTTGATTCGGACGAAAACCGCTTGAACCCCTTCCACCCTTCAACTCTCTTTCACCAGCCCCCCCATCATCATGCGCCTCAGTATCAGCCGGATGCGCTGTCACTTCAGTGATGATTTTGTCAATCTTTAAGACAAAATGTAACTATTCAGCTCTTTCTTGGTCGAGGGACCTTTACAGTCAAAAAAGCTTGCTCGCGCCGCAAAGAAGGGCAAACCCTTTTTAGAGTAAAGTGGCACAAAGAACCGATTAAGCTGGAGCAAAATAAAAGCTATAGTCTGGAAACCTTCGAGGGGGACAGGCACCTTTTAATAAATCAACAACGCTCTAACTCGACAGTTACTTTTTCATAAATTGTTCCGGCTCAATTCCAGCCTGCTTCAAGATTGCCTTCAGAGTCCCCTCGGGCATATCGCCAGTGTGATTCGGAATAGTTGTGTAACGGTTTGTGGTTGCATTAAACCACACCTCATGGCTGCCTGCGGCCTGACGATCGAATTCGAAACCAAATTGCTTGAGGCGTTTGATGATCTCACGATACCTGAACCCTGCCAGCCGACCCATGTTAATTGCCGATAACAAGTTGAAGATCAAAACGTTTCTTTAGCGGTGGTAACTTCAGAGATTTTTTACGTTCATCCTGTGCTTCCAGAAGTCTACGCGCAACATCCCTTGCTATTTCCATTACTTCTGCAACGGTTCTGCCTTGGGCCACCAACCCCTGGACGTCATCAGAAGTCGCAAGATATAAACCTTCAGGTAGTTTTTCAATGTGGATATTAATGATTCTTTCCATGATGACACCTCTCAAATTCACATACAGGAGAACCATGTCCGGTGGGGACGCTGTTAGCTTCACCGATGATTTCACAGTTTCGAATAACGGCATCGATCGTTTTACGATCCTTTTCCCAAGCGGCAAAGTCCATCCCGGATGGTATAGTCCTCAATGGCATTGATGGCCTCAAGAATGTCCTCAATGCGCACGTACCAGAATCTAGTGGACACGGATGGCCTGCCGAAGGATTTCTTCTTTCAACTGCTTTTTAAGCGCCTTTTCCGTCACAAGATCGACGGGGCAAGACATAAGCTGTTCAAGATAATGTTTCAATTCCAGAAATCCGAACAACCCTGGCGCTTGTTTAAAGGTCACCAGAACGTCCAGATCGCTGTCTGGTCGTGCCCCGCCTCTGGCGACAGAACCAAAGAAGGCCAGAGATTCGACACCAAATCTGTGGCGAATCTCTTCGAAGTGTCGGGAAAGAACTTTCAATGTCTGTTCTTTTTCCATATCGAAACCTCTTCGTGGCACATTTGGCCGCTGCTCAAATCTGATAACGGCTGATTGATCTGAACCATAAGATTGTTGTTTAAAATCAAGCACTTTCAGATCTTATCTGCGTCCTGTTGCTCTTCGGTGGAAAACCTGAGAAAAAAACGGACAGATTTATTTTCCGTATTTTTCCCACGTCACCTCATGCATGATTTTTTTATTGGTCAATTCTGTGCGTGTTTCGCGGATCTCATCGCGAAGGCCGGCATGCCCTTCGAGCAGCAGATCGAATTTGCTGTTCATATCTGCGAGGATGATTTCCAAATGGTCTTTTTGCATGTGACCACTCCTTCGCCAAAGCCATCAGCCATAACATTGCTTTCTAACAAATTTCTAAAATTAACGCTGTATCTGCAAAAAAAAAATCTAAGAAAAGAAATTAGACGCAGATAAATGTGCTAAATATGGATAATGGACATCGCAAGGGGAGCCTCCCTTAAAAGAAAATTGCACCGCCAACAGTCACCAGCCAATCGGTCCGACCGGCACCGTCAACAAAACCTGAATTGTTGATTTTATTTATTCTCCCATCTAAAGACAAGCTCAAAAACCGCCCTACTGTTTTTCCTATTTCAACCACGCCCTGATGATGCTTTTCCTGGATGGGACGATCACTGCCGCGGCGTTCATAATTGTAGCTTAAAACCACTTTAGACTCGCCGGGCAAAAAGCAAACCAATTCGGCAAAATAATCGTTCGTCCCCCCTCCGGCATGGTGGCCGAGTAATTTGCCCTCGTAAGTGTATCCCGACCGGTAGATTCCGTGGCGGTACCACATCGGCGAATTGTCATCGATATGCGACAGGTCCGCATATTCCAGCCGAAGCGACAACCGGCCACTCGGTTCGATGCGCGGAAAATAAAAGCCCGCCAACCTGGCGGAGTTCGCCAACCAACCGCCGGCTTCATCTTCTCCACCGGCTTCACCGTAGAATTCAACCCCCCACATAAACGGGAATTTAAGCCGAAAATCAACCGCTGCGACGGAATTGCTGGTATCTTCACCACCAGAAAGGTTCTTTCCGCTGATAATCGTTAAAAAATCGGCCCCGCCGACACCGGGGCGCCCTTCCCCGCCGAACATAATTCCGCGTGACGCGCCCAACGTGAACCAGTCCACAGGTTGCAACGCCATTCTGACCCCGGAAAAATACGGTTTCGGGACGACCCGCTCCGCCTCCAGCCGACTCCAGAACAGATCCAGTTTGAATCGACCGAGATATTTCAGGAACCAGGGTAAACGGATGGGACTGGGGTTGGTGATCCGCAACATGTCAAGCGGCTGGGCATTATTGCTCAGCACCAGAGCACCGTGCCGCCCCGGCCCCCACCAGAGTGACTGGCGTCCGAGTGAGATTTCAAAAGCGCCCAGTTGAGTGGCAACACGACCGTTACGTAAGGACACGTCAGTTGAAGCTTTTTTGCGACCGTTGTCAACGATGAGCAACTGCGGACGCAGAGACAAAAGGCCGAACGAGCCGAGACGGGTATCCGCTGAGAACGTCAGTTGGGCATTATTGTGTTCACTGTAGGATATCCCGTCGTTATTGACATTCAAAGGGAACTGTGCCGCCACGACACCGGCACCAACAATCGCGACATCACGCCCTTCCTGATAGCGATATTGTGCGCTGAACTCGCGAAGCGGCACGAAATAACTGCTGGCGGGGCGTTCAGGATGCTCCAGTGCACGTAGTTCGGTGCAATAATCCCGTTCGAGTCGGAAGAGCAGCTCCCGACCGATCTGGGGTGAGTCAATGAGGGTCAGGCGAGTCAGCCCTTCGTTGATCTGACGGGCGACTTCATTTCGCGTATAGGGACGAGTTCCCTGGAATGTTGTTTGAATCAGTCCAAGACCGGACAGCTTGTCCAGCGCTGGATAAACCCAGCTGTCAAGGGGGGTTATTGTGGACGGGGGCGCCGCTGACGCACTCTCTACGACGGACAACGGCAAGGCTACAACGAAGAACAACAGCAACAATCGCAACAGAAGCACGCAGACTCTCCTCCAACCCATCAGACATTTCTTAAAGGGGGAAACCTACCAGAAAGAACGCGTGATGACAATCTCTTTTCGCGGTTCCGCCACGTCCGGTTTACTGCTCGAAGGATCAAGATATCAATCTTTTCTCCTTGCACCTAAAAACCCTGGAATTGCCGGGCAGAGGTCTCGGGGTCTCAACAACCGACAAATTTTTTTTTGCCGCTGATAGAGGCGGATAAGGGCGGATAAGGACGGATGACGGCAAAACCTTAAAACCAGCATCAAGACTCGGGGGTTAACCTAAAAAAAGCTGTTCGTTTGCTTTTGTGGCCTTGAGAATCTGCTTTGCTTTGCCGATGGCATTTTTAACAAGAATCTGCAACGCATGCAGCACTCCGTTCTGCTCCAGTCGCGTCAGTTTTTTACCTGCAAGCAGGGAGTCGCGAACTTCATCCAACATCGACGCCTGGGCCTGCGCAATCAGGGAGGTTTCAAAAAATTACTTGTCATCATCGGTCACTATGCACTCTGGAAAAGAGAGAAACCATGTTTCCCCGGCTGACGACCTGGGAGAATATCCCGGCAAGCTACAGCCCCCAATACGCCAGCCCCTCTTTTTCTACCGCTCCCCTGGAAAGCACGCCCTTGACATCCACCACTACGCCGCAGCCATCATTACAGCAAATCTGTTTGAGCGCTGCAGGAGTAAAGCGTTCCCGAAACTGTTCATGGGCCACTGCCCACACGACCGCATCGACCCTGCCGACAGCTTCCACATCGATTAGTTGCAGATCATATTCGTGGCGTGCCTCTGCGGCATCTGCACAAGGATCCGTAACGAGTACCTCGACGCCATAATCCTGCAATTCGCGGATAATGTCGATCACCTTGGAGTTGCGTATGTCCGGGACGTTTTCCTTGAAGGTCAAGCCCAACACCAGCACGCGGGAACCCCGGACAGCTTTCCCGCAATGAATGAGCTTCTTGACGGTATGCTCCGCGACATACTTGCCCATGCTGTCGTTAATGCGCCGACCGGCGAGAATAACCTGCGGGTGATAACCAATCTCTTCGGCTTTAAAGGTGAGGTAGTAGGGATCAACACCGATACAGTGCCCACCGACCAAACCTGGCGTGAAGTTGAGGAAATTCCATTTGGTGCCTGCTGCCGCAAGAACGTCCCGGGTCGAAATACCAAGCTTGCCGAAAATAATCGCCAGTTCGTTCATGAGGGCGATATTGAGATCGCGCTGGGTGTTCTCGATAACCTTGGCGGCCTCGGCCACTTTGATCGACGTTGCACGGTGCACCCCGGCGGTTACCACCAACGCGTAGACACTGGCAATCGTCTCAAGAGCTTCTTCATCTTGCCCGGAAACAACCTTGACGATTTTGTCGACGGTGTGCACTTTATCCCCCGGGTTAATCCGCTCGGGGGAATAGCCAACCTTGAAGTCGACCCCGCATTGCAGACCCGATTCGGTCTCCAGAATTGGCACACAGATCTCCTCGGTCACGCCGGGGTAGACGGTCGACTCAAAGACAACGATAGATCCCGGCATCAGATTGCGGCCAATCGTGCGTGCCGCCGATTCGACGGGACGCAGGTCGGGGCGACGATGCTCATCAATCGGCGTGGGTACGGTGACAATGAAAAAACGGGCTTCCTTTAAACGTGCCGGGTCAAGGGTATAATCGATGCGCGTCGCCGCCAGTTGTTGCGCCGAAAGTTCGCCGGTGGCATCATAACCACGTCTGAGTTCAGCAATTTTCTTGTCATTAATATCGAAGCCCAGCACCTCGACAACCTTGCCGAAGGCCGCTGCCAGCGGCAGACCGACGTAGCCCAGACCGACGAGTGCAATTTTTGCCTGCTTCTTTTTTATTGTTTCGACAGTGACCATTCCTTCTCCGTCTCACTTAATCCCTTGACATCACGATGATAAAAACATTCAACAGCTTTGCGTCGACACAACGATTCAGGATGGATATCCTCCCGGAACTTCCGTACCCCGAAAATTAACCATCAGCTCTCTTTGACCCGATAAACCCCATGATGCGCTTCAGTATCGTCCCGATGGGCCTTGAGATCAGTTGCGACTCCATCGATTTTATCTGACAACCGTATGTCAGTCGCCTTAAGATCGGCAGCAACGGCATCGATCTTCTGATTCAGGGTGTCGATCTTGAAATCAACCAGATCAAAGCGTTCATCGGTCTTGCGGGAAAGGTCGCGAATTTCACTGCGCAGTAATTCATGCCCTTCGAGAACCAGATCGAATTTACTGTTGATATCTTCCAGAACAACCTCAAGATATGCTTTTTTCATTCGATCTCCTTCGTGTCTTTCAGGCTGCCAGGTTAACGCAAAATCAAAAAACACAAAAACTCTTTTTTAGCCGCTGATAAAAGCGGATAAGGGCGGATGACGGCAAAAGCTTAAAACCAGAATCAAGACTCGGGTTAACCTAAAAAAGCTGTTAGTTTGCTTTTGACTTATCAGCGGCTAAAAGGAATAACTCTCCACCCGCTTCAGTTGCACAGTGTTGTAGGTTGACTCCTCCATGAGAAATTCGTAGACCTTGAGGTACTTCCCTGAACGAAGGATTCCGAGCAGCACCGTCTCATCGAAATTCATGTAGTCGTGAATCATGGCATTTCGAAAACCGACTGCCGCCATCAGGCTCTGGTACAGGGCATCGTCCAGCAGTCCGGTTTCAAACATGATGACCAGGGCATCTCGAGCCCGGGACGGTACCAGGGGGCAATTGTAGTGCTTCAGGATGCGGCGCGCTTTGCCAATGGCGTTTTCGATCAGGATCTGCATGGAGGCCCTGGCGGCGCGAATCTCGATTTTGTCGAGCGCACCGCTCTGGATAACCTTTTCCTGCAGTTGGTCGAGCACCTCTTTTTCGGCCTCGGCAGTCTGTCTGGAACTAGCCAAGTAGTCTGCAAAGCTCATCTTCAGTCCCTTTTATGAGAATGTAGCGCTGTTTGATACTCTTTTTAATGGCCTGCGACGCGACCTCCAGATCGACCAGGTCAAAATCGCAGTCGGCCAATCGTAGTGCCTGCCCCAGTTCGACGCGGGCTTTGGCCAGATGTCCCCAATCGGCGGGCGCGCTTTTGTCCAGCAGCACGGCAAAGTCGTAATCGCTTTTGGCACCAGCGGGCACCCTGCCCTGGGCCCGTGATCCAAAAAGGACCGCCAGCTGAATCAAGGGGATGGCGGCGAAGGTTTCCCGCAGTTCACTTGGCGTAAAGTCACGAACCTGGCCGTAAATTCTCTTGTATTCGTTCATCATGCGACGCACGCCCTGTCAGCCGCGAAAATACCCATTTCCCCCTTGTCTGTTGCCAGGAGGCCTGAAGATCTTTTTCTGCCGCGGATTCAATCTGATTCAATCTGATAGTTAAAGCCTCAAACCAAACCCAGATCTTGGGTTTTATCCGCTTTTATCAGACCTTATCTGCGGCTAAAACAAGTCCCGGCCTATTGCTTCTTCCCGGCCCTGCGTAAAGACAATCGACCTTTAATCTCATCCCAGAGCATGCGATCATCAGCTGACATCCGTCCCCCATACTCGCGGATAAAAGCAAAGAGTACCGCCATGAAACCAGCGACAAAGGTCACTGCTAACACCATCAATGCACGTTTCGGCTTGCTCTTGCGATCCGGGGGGACGGCCTGGTCGAGAACCTGTATTGTCGAGGTGTTCTTTGACTCCTCAATCTTGGCCATTTCATACTGCCTGGTCAGCAGCTCGAAAAGGGTTTCCTGAATTTTGAAATCACGCAGCAGACGGGCATACTGCAAGCCGATTTCCGGCACATCGGCGGTGGCAATAAAGACATCACCGGAAACTTTCTTGCCATCCGGCGACTGTTCCAGCCGCCGCAGCTGCTCTTTAAGTGCGGCTATCGATTCACGCAGCGCCTTGACCTCGAAATTCTGCTCGGTCTGAAACGACTGGGCGACCCCCAGCTCAACTTCCTTGCTGGCAATCTCCCCCTTGATCCTGCCGAACGCTTCAATCGTCGCTGTCGCCTGGGCATCGATCTTGATCGCCTTGTTCGCGATCTGGAAATCGCGTAGCGCCTCTTCCGCCTTGACCAGTTCCGCCTTGACCAGCTTCAACCGTTGTTCAAGAAAAACGCGCTGCCGTCCGGCGCTGTTCAGGTTGAGCTGCAAGTTGAGTTTCTGCAGTTCCTCAACAAAGGCATTGGCGATATCTGCGGCGCGCTCGGGCTTTTCGTCCTCGACACTGACAGCGATCATCCCGTCCTTCTTGCCAAGGGAGACATCGACCAATTTGCTCAGTTTCACATACATCTTCACCCGGTAATCCTGCTCATAGACGTTCATCAAGTCAAAGCGGTCGATGATAGCGTCGGAAACCGAGCGGCTCTTGAGCATCGCGACATAGAGATCGCCCGAACCCCCGCCTGCTGAAACGCCGGCCAATGCAGCCAGGTCACTCATCCCGCCGAGCATCGACGCCAGCCCCCCCTTACTCTCACTGGGCGGCATGATACGGGTGGTGGCGGTGTAGATATTCGGCATCAGGAGGGTGACACCGCACGCCAGCACAAAGGTCACCCCACAAACCGCAACAATCGTGCGCCAGTTTTTAGCCAGCACCAGCAGATATTCGAGCAGGTTGATCTCGTCATCTGCGACGTACGAATCCTGAACGGTTGTCTCTTTTTGCTGATTATTATCCATATTATCCATCATGCCTCATCAACCTGCGACTGGAGAACAGACTGCGCAAACTCACGAAAATCACCTAACCGCGTTTCAACAATACTGCGCACCACCGCAAGGTTCAGCTTGCGATAATCATGCACTGCAATATTGCGAAAACCGACCATCGCCTTGAGTCGGTCTTTCAACGACGCATCAACCATGCCTGCCTCGAAAAGAAAATCAAAGGCATCACGGGACTCCTGTGGAATCCCCAGTTTACGCACGCGTACCAGATGCATCGCGAGGTCGATCGAAGCTTCACAGGCACGTTGCAGATTGAGGATGATCGAGTCCTGACGGGTAAAATTACTTTCAAGTTCAGCCTCATGGCCACGGTACTCGGTTTCGACACGGGCCAGACAACGTTCGATGATCGTGACCTTGTTCAACAGAACATCATTATTTGCCATAGACGCTTCCTCGCTGTCGCGCGTCATCAATAATCAGCTGCCGCTCTTCGTTCAGACGGGCATAACTGGAAAAAACATGATCTTCGAAGCGCCCGGCAGCGTCACGATTGGCACAATAAAGACGTTCACCTGTCGCCACCACCTGCATGCGCAAAACGGTTGATGCCTGCCACAGGTCGACCAGATCAACATTTTTTCGCGCCAGATTCGCCAGCTGTTGAGCGATTTCCCAACGCCGCAACGAGTCAAGGGGCGACTCCGGCAACAACGCCAGGTCAATATCACTGTCCAGGCGCTGATCATCCGTTCCAAAGGAACCAAAACGATAAATCGCGATACAGTCGGGAACAGCCAGGCGGAGCGTCTCAACCATGCTGTTTATTAATTGCGCGGGTAGCGGGTCCATAAATGTTCAGGAATCCATTCGATCGTATCAAGATCATTCCATGGTCACGCGGCGTAAATCAGAACGAGGCAATGGCCGCCGCGCCGAGGGCCATTTGATAGAAAATTGTCGAGATATCCTTGACATTGCGCATGACCGCCATTTTTTCGATTTCCTCGGGGACAAAAATGGTGTCACCGGGGTAGAGCACTGTCGTGTAAAACCCGCCAAATTCCCAGCGGAACCGATCGCCATTCCAGCGGACCCCGAGCCCTGCCTGTTTATTGCTTAAAACCGTTCCATCCGCTCGGACGATGAACATCGCCTCTTCGTTGGCCGTTTCTTTTATCCCCCCGACCCGATCAAGATAATAGGCAACGGTCTGCCCTGGTCGACAGATCAGCGAAACCGGGTTGTAAACCTCACCCAAAACCGCGACCGATGCCGGATTTTTCGGGATAACAACCTCATCTCCCGTCATCAGGGGAATATCCATAGTGCTCCCGGCCAGTTCTTCCAGCGGCAGAAAGTTTGCCACGATGCGCCCGGAAACCGGCATATTGCGCAACTTATCGATCATCGTTTTCCGGTTTTCAAGCAGGGCTTTTGCCGAGGCGAGTTCTTCGGCACTGACCGCTCCCGCGGCGATCTCATACGACATCTGGGCCATCACTTTTTCCTGTTCGGCAATCAGTTTTTCGACATTGGCTTTTTGCAAAGCTTTCACTGATTCTCTGGACAGGGTGGCGCCACGCAGATAGGCCTCACCGGTGTACCCTCCGGCCCGCTGCAAGAGATCGCTCAATGTTTCCTGTCTGTTGATCGCGTAAGTTCCGGGAAAGAGGACTTCTCCACCAACAGTGACCGTGAGTCGTTCGTTATAACCGGGGACTGAACGAACGAAAAGATGATCTTCAGCCTGCAACGCAAGATTGTTGTCGGCATCCCCTTGTAACGCCCGGTCCAGATCGATCAGAACACGTTCGGTGCGTGTTTCTTTGCCGACCGGGGTGAAACGGCACAGTTCCGCCTGAGGTAAATAGGCAAAGTTCCTGACATTCCCCGCCTGCATGATCAGATCGCGAACGGTCATGCTCGCGTAGAGCTGATATTCCCCCGGATTATTCACCGCGCCCAAAATATTAACCGTGGCTAACTCCTCCATTTGTTTGCGGGAGAAAATGTGGACTTCATCAAATTCATGCAAACGATGGTTGTTCTCGAGATTCCCGCCTGCCGCCATCTCCGGATTGAAGGTGATTTTTTCAGGGCGATAATAGGGCGGCTGAATGCGCAGGATTTCGGCCATTTCGGTAAAATAACCGGGGAGCAGATTGTCTTTCGTCAGCAGGTCGGCAACCCGCATGCCGGGAACCCATTCAAATCGCCCCGGACGATTGACATATCCGCTGAGCCGGACGTAACGGGTCGCAAAGGCGGGAAGGGCCGCAACCCTGACAAGATCACGATCTGCCAATGGCACGTTGAGACTGTCGGTCGTTGTTTTTGCCTTGAGATCCAGGTTGTAATCGAGGATGACTTTGCCCTGCGCACCATCGACGCGTTCAATCTGGACATGATCGGTGACCGCCATGGCGGTCACTCCGCCCGCCATTTCCAGCAACGTTGTCAGGTTTTCTCCAGCGATCAGTTCATAGATAGCCGGGCGACGAACCTCGCCACTGATCCCCACCTGAGACACCGCAACCGGAACAAAAACCGTATCCCCGGATTGCAGTCTGACATCGTGACTGCGGTCGCCGGTCAGGAAAAAATCATAAAGGTCGACAGCGGAAACGGTTTCACCGGTGCGCATCAGGCGAAGGTTGCGCAAGGTCCCTTTTTTGGTTGGCCCGCCCGCCGCGTGAAGCACATTCAGTACGGTCGACAGGGCATTTACGGTATAGGTTCCGGGCTGATTGACCTCGCCGACAACATAGACCTGAATCGACCGCAGGGCACCGAGACTGACATTCAATTCAAAGCCGGAATAATATTTGGCGATCTGCTTGCGGATCGTTTCACGGATTTGTGCAAAAGACTGCCCCCAAAGCTGAATCGCGCCGATCTTCGGCAAAACGATTTCCCCGTTGCGGGCCACCTCGACACGAAAATTCCCGTTCAAACTCCCCCAGATGTCGATATTCAAACCATCGCCAGGACCAACGATGTAATCAGGGCCAACCAGCCCCGATGCTTCAGAGAGGACTTGTCCGGACCTGGTAAAAAAATCGTAGCCAAATTGCACAAGAGGTTGTTTAGATTTGGTATTACTTAAATCCGCGTCAAACCAGACACCTTTGTCTCCCAGCGATTCAAGGAATGTCTGGCGCTCACGTAGGGGAAGAGTCAGCAAATAACGTCGCTGATCTTCTTTATCAAGTTTTTTGAACAAACGCATTTTCTGTGCGGCAATCACGCCCCCCTCAAGGGATAGCAGTTGGGTCAATGGGTCTTCAATGTCAGAACGATTGATCTCCTTTGTGCGAGATTCACCACCTATAAATTCCCCCAGCGGCAGATGCGGAGTCGAAAAAAATCGCTCGGCGCTAGATTCAGGCACACGTTCAGGTGCCAAAGCAGGTGATTGCTGTTTAATCTCACCCTGTTTTTCAGGGGTGGCCATAACGCCCGATTGCCCTGTCGTCTGGTCACGGTTGAACCCTGTCGTCTGGTCACGGTTGAACCCTGTCATCTGGTCGTCTGACAAAAGTTCAGCACACAATGGCAGACGCGTAAAGGCCATAAAGAGCACTATTAATACTAGAATTTTACGTCGCATTACAAACGGTTCCCCTGTCCGGCAAAGTTATATAAAGCAGTATTGCGATTTTCCACCAAGAGCCTGTCCGAGAATAAGGGCCGCAGCGAAAATCCAAAAGTTTGAGAGCAGATTTTAGCTCATTTGCAGCCTCATAGCCGTAGCTATGGGGCAAAAAGGAGCTGAAATATGAGCCAAGCTGGGTTTGCAGCCGATCATTCATTCTCGGACAGGCTCCTAGTACCCTGTAACCCATAATCTTTCGCATCTTGCTTGTTCTTTGCCGCGTCAGCTACGTTCCGATTTCAGCTGTTTAGCTACGGCTAGGCAACAGAAATCGCGCCTTGCTGACACGTCAAAGCCCTGCGCAATCCCTCGAAATCCTATGGGTTACAGGGTACTAGTCACCAGATACGCGTTATAGTGAAGCTCGCGGCATGATCTGTTCGTTCGACACCTGCAACATAGCCCACATTCTCGATAGAATCGTTTGCGTAGCGGGCGTTAAGTTGCCAGTCAGGCGCGACCATCCAGTCGACAGCCACAAACGGCTGCCGGTGCTTTTCGAAAACAGCTTGATCAAAACCACGTTTTTCCCAATCACACCCCAAAATCATTTGTACACTGTCAGCCAGCCACCAATCAAGTGCAATATACCAGTCTTTGGCCCCGCCACCGACGTGATGGCCAAGGATCTTTCCATTATAGGTATATCCCGACCGGTAAAGGGAGTGGCGATACCAGACCGGGCTTGAAAGGTCAGCATACTCCAGTCGCAATGAAACAGCTTCACTCGGTTCAATCACCGGCAGGTAAAGCCCGCCAATATAGGCATTTTTGGCGATCCAGTGCCCCGCTTCATCTTCACCGCCGACTTCACCGTACAACACCGTGTTCCAGAGAAAGGGCAGATAAAGACTAAAATCAACAGCGGCCAGCGAGTTGCTGGTGTCTTCACCACCGTGCAGATTTTTCCCCCCTAAAATGGTGACAAACTCACTGGTATCAACATCCGGTCGCCCTTTGCCGCCAAAGATGACACAGCGCGACAAACCCAGCTCGAACCAGGGAAACGGCTTGACATCGATGCGCATTCCGGCAAAGTAGGGCTCGGCAACCGTGCGCGCTTCTTCCAGACGACTCCAGAAAAGGTCCAAACGCAGCGGCCCTAAAAAACGCAAAAACCCCGGCAATATGAGCGGTGACGGATTGGTTATCCGCAGCAGGTCCAGCGGCTTTGCATTGTTGCTCAGAACCAGCGAACCGTGCCTGCCACGTCCCCACCAGAGTGATTGTCGACCAACTGAGAGTTCAAATGCAAAAAGTTGCAGCGCCAGTTTACTGTGACGCGTCTCGAAGTGACTCTCCGCCTGGGTGTAATTATTTTCCAGATAGCTCAGCGACGGCTGCCAACTGACCAGCAGCCAGTCAGAAAAACGCAGCTTTGATGTCCAGCCCAGCTCAACGTTATGGCTTTCTGAATAATCCCTGCCCTGATTGTTATAATCGAGTGCAAACTGTCGCGCATTGGTTCGCGGAATTGTCGTCGGTTGTCCGTCACGATAATCATAACCCAGGGTAACGCGGGTGATGGGCTGAATATAGCTCTTTGCGGCAGAGGAAGAAGTGGCCGGAATATCACTGGCAAACTCATTTTTCAAGCGCCTGAGAAGTTTCCGGTTGAGGGGTGAAGCACCCCGCTCGGAGAGCAGGTTCTGCTCTGCCTCGACAACCAGACGCGCCGCCTCGGAGCGGGTGTACGGCGTATTTCCGGACAATGCTGATTGCACCACTCCGGACGCAGCCAACCGGTCGAGGGCGGAATAAACCCAGCTGCCCAAGGGCAGCGACGAAGAAACTTCTGCTGCATGCGCGCTCACGCAAAACACACACCAAAAGACTGAGGCGAACAGAAACTGACGCAAAAAATCGGACCTCCCAAGAATGGTATTGAACAAGGGGCGAAAAATAACAGAAAAACACTTTTAATTCAAAATAAAAATATGCACTCCGACGATGAGCTATGGCTGTCGTTTTAAGTATCGTCGCAACAAGAGAAGAGAAATCGCGCAACAAAGGTAAGGCAAAGCAAACCCGAACTGCCGGTAAAGTGTCGACCCGGCGCCGGGGGAAATCCCGGCGGTCAGCGTTGCCTCCATGAACAACCCGCTTTGCGCAATAATTTCCCCGGACGGCGCAATAAACGCGCTCACCCCGGTATTGGCCGCGCGAGCCACCCAGACGCGGTTTTCAATCGCGCGCATCCGCGTCATCGCCAGATGCTGCCAGGGCGCGGAGGTGTTGCCGAACCAGGCGTCATTGGTGATATTGACCAGCAGATCGGCCCCGCGCCGCACATACTCCGCCGCCAGTTCGGGGAAGATTCCCTCAAAACAGACCAACACGCCGGCCTTTTTTCCGTCAAAGTCGAGAGGAGTCATTTCACCGGGGGAAAACTCGCCGATTCCGACGACCAGTTTATCAACAAACGTAAGTATATTTTTCAGCGGAACATATTCACCGAAGGGCACCAGATGGATCTTGTCGCTGCGCCCCGATATTTCACCGCTCGGGGTCAGCATGAAGGCACTGTTAAAATAACGTAAATCCTCTCCGTTCGCTTCGTAGGCCGGACTGCCGAAAAGCAAATAAACCGACTGGTCGCGGGCGACGTCACGCACCTGGCGGGACAACGGATTGCTCTCCTGAAAATAGAAGGGCGTCGCGCTTTCCGGCCAGATAATCAACTCCGGTTTGACCATCGCCGGGCGGAGCGAAAGGTGCCGGTAGGTATCGAGGGTAACTTGCTGGTAGGCGGGGTCCCACTTCAGTGACTGAGCAATATTGCCCTGCACCAGGGTCACCCGGGTACGCTCATCCGTCGTGCCAGTGTGTGGATTATCGAGCCGAAACCAGCCATAACCGATAATACAGAGGATGAGCAACACGGTCCCCGCCAGCACCGGTCTCAGTTCAATCCGGCGCACACGCTCAGCCAGAAGCCACTCGGCAATCACGGCATTGACCAGCATGATGATAAAACCGATGCCGTAAACCCCGAACATGTCGGCGAACTGGGCAACGATCAGGTTGTCGCTCTGCGAATATCCGAGCAACCCCCAGGGGAATCCGCTGAACAGCTTCGCCCGTACAAACTCCAGAGCAATCCATAACGCCGGCAATGACAGGTAATAGGGGAGATGAATTTTTTGACGCAGGGCAACCGCAAAAAAGACGGCAAAAGCAAAATAAAGGGCAAGATAACCGCTCAATAACAGATAGGCCATCAGGGAGAAAAACCAGTTCAATCCCCCGAAGGTGGTCATAACGACGTTCACCCAGTAAAGAACAAGGGCAAAGAAGATCACACCGACGATGAAACCGTTTCGCCACGGGCGCTGTCGTGCGGCAATCAGCACCGGGACAAAGGCGAACCAGGCACAAAGATAGAGGCCGGGACGGGGATAGGCGAGCGCCAGCAAGATCCCGCTGGCAAGACTGGCCATCAATGCTGAATCAATCGGCAGACGACGCATGATCAGGCAACGGGAAGAGTATCGGAAGGATCAAGCGGGGTGACACGCACTTTACGAATTGAACGCGCATCACTCTCGACAACACTCATGCGCAGCCCCTGATCAACAACTTCCTCTCCCGATTTGGGAAGGTAACCAAAAATCTGGCACAGATACCCGCCGACTGAATCGATCTTGTCCCGCAATATTTCCACCTTGAAATAGTTTTCAAACTCCTCCAGACTCATGCGGGCATCGACCAGCACGTTACCATCCGACTCGACAATCAGCAGATCTTCTTCCCGATCAAACTCGTCCTGAATATCCCCGACGATCTCTTCCAGCAGGTCTTCAATCGTAATCAGCCCGGAAGTTCCGCCATATTCATCGACGGCGATCGCCAGATGAACGCGTTTGACTTTAAATTCCTGAAGGAGTTCCTCAATATTCTTGGTTTCAGGGACAAAATAAGGCTCGCGCATGACCTTGCCGAGATTAATCTCAGCATTGTCAACCCCCCAGTAATTGAGCAAGTCCTTGGCGTAAACGACACCGACGATCCGGTCGACACTCCCCGCATAGAGCGGAATACGGGAATGCCCGGCATCGATAATTGACTTGAGAACCTCGCTAACGCCAGCTTCGACCGCACAACAAACCATGTCGGTTCGCGGTACCATGATTTCACGTACAATCGTCTCGCCAAGGGTAAAGATCGAGTGAAGCATCTCCCCTTCATCTTCGTTGATAACGCCTTCGGCCTCGGATTTCTCAATAATTTCCTGGAGTTCTTTTTCCGTTAAGGCGGGACGCGGCCCACCAGAAAGCAACAGAAAAAAACGTTTCCAGAGCGGGAATAAGTGCTTTTCTTCTTTACCCACAAGAGCCCCTTTAAGATCGATACACTGATTGATAGATTGGCAGCGAGTCTTCCCCGGTCAAAACCTGCTCAGGCATGATCTGTGGCAGTCAACATTTCGGTTTCAATCAAGCGAAAGATTTCCTGTTCTTTTGCTTCCATGATCCGGGCTTCACATTCATCGCCGCGCTCATGATCATATCCCAGCAGGTGCAGTATACCGTGCAGCAGAAGGAAAATCAGTTCACGCAGCGGATCGATTCCGGCTTCGAGGGCGTCACGCGTTGCCGTATCGACCGAGATGGCAACATCTCCGAGCAAGGTGGGGTGCACCCCGACGCCGTCACCTTCCTGCATCGGAAATGAGATGACATTCGTCGGCCGATCACGCTGCAGATAGGCTTTGTTCAAAGCGTGGATTGCGTCGTCGCTGACAATAATGATTGACAGTTCCGCGTCAGGACATGCCAAGGCGTTTAAGATCTTCCTTGCGGCCCGCTTCAGCAGTAACGTTGGTATCTTGTGTTTCTTTTGTCGGTTCTCGAGGTGAATCGTCGCCATTTTTCTTTCTCGTTGCGTCTTTGTCGCGCTCTTTAAAGGCCGGTTCGGGGTAGTCAATCCGCTGATGAAAAATCCCGCCCAGAATCTGATTGAAACTCTTGGCGATATTATGCAGGTCTTTCAGGGTCAGTTCACATTCATTGAGCTGTCCGTCGTTAAAGATATTATTGATAATTTTCTGCACCAACCCCTGAATGCGTGCCGGGGTCGGATCGGCCAGGGTCCGGCTGGCGGCCTCAACGGCGTCGGCGAGCATGATCAGCGCCGCCTCCCGGGTTTGCGGTTTCGGCCCGGGATAACGATAATCCTGTTCATTAATCGCCGGCATGTCTGTCCCGGACTGGGTCTTGGCCTTTTCGTAGAAAAATTTGATCAGACCCGTCCCATGGTGCTGACGGATGATATCGACCAGAGCTTCTCCCAGCTTGATCTCACGCGCCATTTCGGCGCCATCCTTGACATGTGAAATCAGAATCAAGGCACTCATCGAAGGGGCGAGACGGTCATGCCGGTTTTCTCCCCCCCTGATGTTTTCAACAAAATACAGTGGTTTTTTGATCTTGCCGATGTCGTGGTAATAAGCAGCCACCCTGGCCAGCAAAGGATTCGCGTTAATCTTTTCAGCCGCCGCCTCGACCAGATTGCCGACAATAATTGAATGGTGATAGGTGCCGGGCGCCTGAATCATCAATTCGCGCAAAATCGGCGTGTTCATGTTCGCCAACTCAAGCAACTTGACATCAGTGGTGTATTTAAACAGGTATTCAACCAGCGGGACCGTGCCATTGACAATCACCGCACACACCAGCCCGTTGCCAAGCGCAAAACCGAGTTTATACAGCAGTTGCACCTCAAATCCACGCCCGCTCAACAGGTGTAAACCGAGAACCAGAGAAACGTTCGCAAGGGACAGAATCAATCCGGCCCGATAAAGGGTCGTGCGTTGTTTACACTGGCGCACCCCGTGTGCGCCAACCAGACTGCCCAGAAACACATAAAGGGTAATAAACAGGCTGTTGCCAAAGAGAACCCCGGCAAGAAGAGCGACTGACAGCGTGAAAAACAGGGCAATTTCAGAGTTGAGTACAATCCGCACCAGCATTGCCCCGGCAGCAAAGGGGATCACGTAATAATAACTGGCACCATCGATCGCAGGGAGCGTCCCTTCGAGGGCGGTCGAAACAAAGATCGAGACTTTGATAAGGACAAAAAGTCCGGCCAGGACAACGGTCAGAAAGAGGATATCGCGGTTACCGGGATTATATTTACGAATATTGCGTCCGGCAAAACGATGCATGATAAAAAACAACAGGTTGATACAGATAAACATTCCGACCGCTGTGCGTTGATTCCCCGGCTCATTCCCCAATTCGCTGAGGGCACGCAATTCCTGAATCTGCTCAGCAGTCACCCGCTCCCCCTCGCGGACGATCATTTCTCCTTTTTTCACCTGAAACAAAACCGGGGCAACGGCTTCCAGCGCCTGTTGTTTGCGTGACTCGGTTTCATTTTTATTGAAAGTCAGATTGGGACGCAAAATCCGTTGACAGACTGCAATCAGCTTCTGCTTCTGCGCCCGGCTCAGACCGTCGATCTGCGTCAAGCGCTCTTGCAGCAACGTCTGGGCAGAGGCCAGGTCAAGGATTCCTTCCCCACCCTTGACCACGTCCTCCTGCTGCGATTGAAGATTGCGCAGCACGACACCACGTTCGACGTCGGCGCTGAAAAGTCGGCGATTGGTAACAATCTTGCTTCGTAGCACCGCATTGATCGCCGTGCGCACCGCCTCAATAAATTCAGGCGTCTTCGGCAAGCCGTCAAGCCAGCGAATTTCTTCAATACTCAAGGAGTCACCGAGCAGCACGGTAACCTGCTGCGCCAACGCTTCAAAATTCTTCTCTCCAGGGGCACTTTCAGCCGCCACCAGGCGAAGGATCTGAATCAATTTCTTTTCAAGCTCTGTCCCGGCGCGCGCATCGTAATCGTATAACGGACGAACCGCGTCAGCCGCCTCCTGGCGTTTCTTGGCGGTCAACCCTTCATCAGGAATCAACATTTCTAGCGGAGCCTTGACGTCGCGTGACGCAACATCTCCCGGCGCATAATGGACCGGCGCAAAGCCTCCTTTGGGAAGGATGACCCAGGTCAGAAAAAAGGTGAGCAGAAACAACAGAAAATACCGCTGAGAGCGACTTTCTGGCCCCGCCTTCTCACGCCAGAAGCCAGCCCACCAGATCTTCAACGGGCTTTCTTTTTCCGCTTTACGCTCGTTTTTTGTCATCATCATGAAAAAGCATCACTTTTTTTTCGAATGCTACGTTGATCGCGTTCATACGCCTGCACAATCGATTGTACGATCGGATGGCGCACAACATCCTGATCCGTAAAGTAATTAAAGCTGATTCCGTCAACCCCTTGCAAGATGCGTCGGGCTTCGACCAGACCGGAGCCCTTTCCGGTCGGCAAATCGATCTGGGTAATATCCCCGGTAATTACCGCGCGACTGCCAAGCCCGATCCGGGTGAGAAACATTTTCATCTGTTCAGCCGTGGTATTCTGGGCCTCATCGAGGATAACAAAGGCATCATTCAAGGTTCGCCCGCGCATAAACGCCAACGGCGCGACCTCCACAACCCCTTTTTCAATCAGCTCCTGCCCTTGCTCCAGCCCCAGCATATCAAATAACGCATCATAGAGCGGCCGCAGATAAGGATTGACCTTCTCGGCAATGTCCCCCGGCAAAAAACCAAGCCGTTCCCCCGCTTCAACGGCCGGTCGTGCCAGCAGTATCCGGCTCACTTCTTTCTTTTTTAAATAGGCGACTGCCGTGGCCATGGCCAGGTAGGTTTTCCCGGTACCGGCCGGCCCGACGCCAAAGACCACATCGAATGAACGCATGGCGTCAAGATAACTTTTTTGCGCCAGACTTTTGGGAGCAATGATCTTGTTGCGTGCCGAGACAAAAACGGTGTCGAGGAAAATTTCTTTGAGTCGGGCACTGGAATCCTGACAGAGAACGCGCACGGCATAATCGATATCGGCCGGATAGAGCGGATACCCGGCAACCAGAAGTGACTGTAGTTCTTCGAGTAATCGTCGGGCAATTTTGGCCTGTGCAGCATCGCCCGTAATCGAGACATCAAGACCGTTCGAACTGATGCGCACGTCCAGCAGACGTTCAATCTTCTTCAGATGCTGATTTTGCTGTCCGAAGAGAAGACCTGCCAGTGCCGGATCGGTACTGGCAAACTTCTCATTATTATTGTTCCCCAAACGTTGTCCTTCCTCTGCCAATAGTGCCAACACATACTGATATCACTCCGCACCTCTAAAATCAATTCTTTTTGCTTTGACGTAAAACCAGAAAAAACTTTCAATTTCCGCCGATTATGGTATAAAACCGCGTGTGACATACGGTTGCGCTGACATTAACCCAAGCAGGGAGAATAAGACGCGATGAGTGAAATCATTGACATTTATGCCCGAGAAATTCTTGATTCCCGTGGCAACCCGACGGTAGAAGTTGAAGTTTACCTCGAAAGCGGCGTGATGGGACGGGCCGCCATTCCCAGTGGTGCCTCGACCGGCGAACGTGAGGCGATCGAACTGCGTGACGGTGACAAAAGCCGCTATCTTGGCAAGGGTGTCGAAAAAGCGGTTGCCAATGTCAATGAGGTTATCTGTGAGGCGCTGATCGGCTGGGACTGTAGCGATCAGGCGGGGATCGACCGTCGTCTGCGCGAACTTGACGGCACCGATTTCAAAAGCAACCTGGGAGCCAACGCACTGCTGGGTGTGTCCCTGGCCTGCGCCAAGGCAGCCGCAGAGGATGCCGGGCTGCCGCTCTATCAGTACATTGGCGGTCCGAATGCCAAAGAAATGCCGCTGCCAATGATGAATATTATTAATGGCGGCGAGCACGCTGACAACAATGTCGATATTCAGGAATTCATGATCATGCCCGCCGGAGCGACCTCATTCAAGGAGGCGTTGCGGATGGGGGCGGAAATTTTTCATGCGTTAAAGAAGGTTCTGAAGGACAAAGGGTACAATACTGCGGTCGGTGACGAAGGCGGATTTGCCCCCGACTTAAAGAGTAATGAAGAGGCGCTGGAAGTCATCATGCTGGCCATCAAAGCGGCTGGATTCAAGCCCGGAACCGATGTCTTGCTGGCCCTCGACGTCGCTTCATCAGAGCTTTACAAGGACGGCAAGTATGTTCTGGCCAATGAAAAAGTCCCGGTTAAAAGTGCGGCAGAAATGGTTGAATTTTATACCGACCTGGTTGCACGCTACCCGATCATCTCGATTGAGGACGGCATGGCGGAAAATGACTGGGACGGCTGGAAGCTGCTCACCGACAAGCTCGGAGATCGGGTGCAAATTGTCGGCGACGACCTTTTTGTCACCAACAGCAAAATCCTCAGAGAAGGGATTGACAAGGGGATCGCCAACTCGATCCTCATCAAGGTCAACCAGATTGGCACCCTGACTGAAACCCTCGAAGCGATTGAGATGGCGAAACGGGCCGGTTACACCTGTGTGATTTCTCACCGCAGCGGGGAAACCGAAGACACCACCATTGCCGATCTGGCCGTTGCAGTCAACGCCGGCCAGATCAAAACCGGGTCACTCTGCCGAACTGACCGAATTTGCAAATACAATCAATTACTGCGGATTGAAGATGAGCTGGACGACGTTGCAATCTTTGCCGGAGCCGATGTTTTTTACAATCTGCGTTAAGTTCTGTGGCGTTATTGTGCTACCGCTGCCCGCTGCGCAAGCAGCGGGTTTTTTTGTGACAACTTAATTCACTGTAATTAACCGCAATAACCTGCTATATTTACGGAGTTTACTTCGATTTCATGGGGCGGTGTATCGGCTCTCGAATATATATTTGCAATCCACTCTTTACGCCAACCGGGCAACTCTCTGGATTGTACCAAAACGATTGAATATTCTTGAGGAATATTCGGAAGGACTTGCATGAGCAGGAAAATGCTGGTGAATGCCACCCATCCCGAGGAAAATCGGGTGGCCATTGTCGAGGACGGCGTTCTGTCCGTTCTGGACATTGAAGTTGCGGGGCACGAACAGACCAAGGGGAATATTTACAAGGCGATTGTCGTCCGGGTTGAATCCGGCCTGCAGGCCGCTTTCGTCGATTATGGTGCGACACGCCTCGGGTTTCTTCAGATTGACGACGTCCATGGTTCATTTTTTCAGGCTGCGGAAGAAAAAAGCGAGGGCAAAAGTCGACCACGCATCAACGATCTACTTCAGCGCGGACAGGAAATCATTGTCCAGGTTGTCAAGGAAGAACGCGGCACCAAAGGTGCGGCACTGACCACCTATCTGTCCCTGGCAGGTCGCTATATGGTTTTGATGCCTGACAGCCGAACCAAAACCCTGTCGCGAAAAATTGAGGCCAGTTCCAAACGGAAAAAGCTCAAGGAGGATATGGACTCGTTCGATTTACCCGATGACATGGGTTATATCGTGCGTACCGCTGCCCTTGACCAGACCAGCACCGAGCTCAAACGTGACTGCACCTATCTGATGCGCATTTACGAACAAATTCTGCTGTCAGCCAAAAAACTCAAGGCCCCGGCCTTGATCTACCGTGAATCAAACTTGGTATTGAGATCGATTCGCGAACACTTCACCCTCGAAACAGACGAAGTTCTGGTTGATGACCCCAAGGTTTTTCAGGAAGCCAAAGACTTTTTTCAGGAAATCATGCCGGAGTACGCGCAACTGGTTAAGCTGCATCAGGAGCGTCGCCCCATTTTTTCACGCTACCAGATTGAAGCACAGATCGAAGCGATCAGCACTAACCGGGTGCCCCTTCCCTCCGGCGGGTCGCTGGTCATAGACCAGACCGAGGCGCTGGTTGCCATTGATGTCAACTCCGGCAAAATGGTCGGTGAACATGGCGTTGAAGCGACCGCCCTCAGAACCAACCTTGAAGCAGCACAGGAAGCTGCCCGGCAGTTGCGCCTGCGCGATCTGGGCGGGTTGATCGTTATCGACTTTATCGATATGCGTGAAAACAAAAATAATCGCGCCGTTGAAAAAGAACTGAAACAAGGGCTCAAAACAGACAAAGCCAAGATTACTGTCGGCAAAATCAGTCAATTCGGCCTGCTCGAAATGAGTCGGCAGCGGATGAAACAAACCCTTATCGAAGCCACCCTGCTGACCTGCCCGCACTGTAACGGCAGCGGCTCGGTCAAAAGCGTCGAAACCCGAGGGGTTGGTTTACTTAGACAAATCCATGCCGGGATCGCCAAAGGGCAGATTGGTCGCGTTGTTGTCGAAGCACCGATCGATGTTGTCTCTTACCTGCTCAATGCCAAGCGCGGCGAATTGACCGAACTCGAGAATAAGCATGAGGTCGAGATCCAGATCCTCGGTCGAACGGATTACTTTGAAGGGCAAAACGACATTCAATTCCTCAAGCGCCAGAAGGAAGAGAATGCCGTTACCCCCCCGGAAGTAGACTCCCCGGTTGATAACATGGTTGAAACACCGCCGGTCGCGACCGCAGTTCCTGGTGGCGAAGACGTCGTAAAGGCAAAGCGCCCCCGGCGGCGACGCGGCGGGAAAGGGGCAAAAACAGCGGCGAGGGAACCTCTTGCAGCACCCCACGAGTCAGTTATCGCACCGGAATCGACGATACCGGAAACAGACACCCCCGTCACGCCAACTGAGGAGGCAGAACAAACCACTCCTCCCCCCGCCAAGAGACGCCGCTCACGGCGGCGAAAATCCTCTGCGCAGAAAGCAGCCGAGACACTGACAGCCTCATCCGCTACCGATCAAGAAGATAAAGACCAGACAACTACAGAGCAGACGGAACCGGCAAGAGAACCTGCCACCGCCGAGGAGATAAAGAAACCACGCCGCCGCACGACAAAAAAATCGACCCCATCGGTCGACCACGTCTCCCCGCTCGACGGTTCTGGCGGAATAACCAGCGCACAGCACCAGCCAGATAGCGGGGAAAAAATTTCTTCCCCGACGGAGGCCGCGAGCAACATTCAAGTGCCACCGGCAAAACGCAAGACAGTCAGGAAATCATCGGCATCGCAAAAAGAAACGGCTGAAGTCACCGCACCACAGGGAACGCCGCCGCAAGAAAAACGGGTGAATGACGTCAAGCCTGCCACTGAAGAAAAAACCCCGGCAAAACGCAGCAGCACCAGGCCCGCTGGCGCGGCACAATTGTCGGTGTCCGATGACCTGCCACAACCGGCCGCCAAAGTGAAACGGACACGGCGCAAAAACGCGTCAACGTCGGCTCCCGAAGAGAACAGGACGCACGACGAGACTGCCGTCAAGGATGCCGTAACAGACACTGCACCGGTTCAAAAGCGACGCGGACGACCTAAAAAAAAGCCGGACGTCGAGACTGCCCCGGACTGACATCTTGATGGCGTCGCAAAAAGTCCGCCCTACTGCGTTACGCCGGTTTTTCAGGACCTCGACCTGCCTGATGCAGGTCTTCGCCCCTGAAAAACCACCAGGCCTTGTCGGACAAAATTTTTGCTTAGCCATCTAATTTTTTTTGCGAGCACATCACATCTGATGGCGTCGCAAAAAGTCCGCCCTACTGCGTTACGCCGGTTTTTCAGGACCTCGACCTGCCTGATGTCGGTCTTCGCCCCTGAAAAACCACCAGGCCTTGTCGGACAAAATTTTTGCTTAGCGACTCACGCCCCGTGGGGCGAATTTTCATAGAGTAACTTCAATTTTCTAAAGAATGTGATTTCAGATAGTTACCTTGAAGTTACTCAGAAGCCATCTATTTTTTTTGCGAGCACATCACATCTTAGTAAACAAAAAGGCCGCTCAAATGAGCGGCCTTTTTGTTTTACATTTTAAAACGAATTACTTGGCAGCTTTGGCTGCATCTTCGAGCATCGCGGTCGTCAGCGACTTGGGACGCTCAATGCCGTAGCCCAGAGCGCGGTCCCAGGTGATGTTCGCCAGGCAACCAAGGGCACGACCAATACCGAAGAGCACGGTGTAGAACTCGTACTGGGTCAAGCCATAATACCACTGAATGACACCAGACTGCGCATCGACATTCGGCCACGGGTTCTTGGCCTTACCATGTTCGGTGAGAACGCCCGGAGCAACTTCGAAAATCATTTTGATCAACTGGAACAGCGGGTAATCCTTGAGACCCGGGGTCTTCATGCAGAATTCGCGCTGCGAAGTGTAACGCGGGTCGGTCTTGCGCAGTACGGCGTGGCCGTAACCGGGGATAACCTGACCACTGTTGAGGGTATCCCACAGCGCCTTCTTGAGGCCTTCTTCGGTCGGCACTTCACCGCCGAGTTTGGCCATGAAGTTCTGGGTCCAGCGGAGAACTTCTTCGTTGGCCAGGCCATGGAGCGGACCAGCCAAGCCGTTGATCCCGGCACTGTAGGAGTAGTAAGCGTCGGACAGGGCCGAAGCAACCAGGTGCGTCGTGTGAGCGGAAACGTTGCCGGACTCATGGTCAGAGTGCAGGATGAAGTACATCCGGGCAACATCGTCATAAGGAGCCGGGATCCCCATCATACGAGCAAAATTGCCGCCCATGTCAAGCTTGGGATCAGCTTCGATATGGGTATCACCCATGTACTTCATGCGATAGATGTACGCCCCGATCGGCCCCAGTTTGGCCATCAGGTTGGTACAATCTTCGTACATGTCTTCCCAGCAGGTCATTTTGTTGAACTTGCCGGCGGCATAGTTACTGGCAAAGATCGAATCGCGCTGCATGGCAAGAATGGCCGAGGAGAACATCGCCATCGGATGGGAGTCACGCGGCAGGGCGCGCAATACGTCGATAACATACTGCGGAATCTGCGAACGCGTCTTCCACTCTTCGCAAACTTCCTGAGCCTGCTTCAGCGTCGGCACATCACCGGTCAGGAGCAGATACCAGAAACCTTCAACATAAGGATAATCGCTACCCGGAACCTTCGGCAGCGCCGCAAAAGTCTCCGGAATGGTCATGCCGCGGAAACGAATGCCTTCCATCGGATCCAGATAGGAAATATCAGTAACCAGACAGCGGACGCCGCGGGCCCCACCGATCGCCTGGGAAATGGTCACATCACCCAGTTTCACATCGCCGAATTCCTTAACCAGTTTGGTGGTCCGGGGACGGTGTGCATCGATCTTCTTGCGCAGGACTTCTTTCAATGTCGACATAATCTCTCTCCTTTAATGGAAAATGTGACGGACAAAAGGGTCCGTCCAAGCGAAATTAAACGTTGCTTATATTAACGGATTGTTAAACCGTCGTCAACCCTCAATATTCAGCAACGACACGTCAATTTAAAATGGCCTTATACATGACAATTCGAAAGATGACAGTCAGTGCATTACGGTGTCAGCAGACAAGGCGACCGGGCAGGTATAAGTTCGACGTATACTGTCTGGTCAGATTTTCCAAATATTGTTCTAACAACTCACTTTCTAATTGTCAAGAGGATTATTGTATACAGTATCCATCACCAGAGTTGCTGCAATCTCCCCCGGAAAATAACCGTAATTTCCCCCAATTTTTCTCTTGCATCGACTGACACGCATACGTAAAATGCCTAAAAATTATGCACAAAATTATGCCACTGACAATCGGCAGCCTGAAACTGACGAACAATATTATCTCTGCCCCCCTTGCCGGTATCACCGACTCTCCCTACCGTCGACTGCTGAAACATTTCGGGGCGGGGCTGGTCTTCACTGAAATGGTCAGCGCCAACGGACTGATTCGCGATGGCAAGGGGTCTCTTGTGCTCTTACAGTCGGATCCGGCTGAGTCCCCGCTGGGCATTCAGCTGTTCGGTGATGATCCGGCTGTCCTGGCCGAAGCAACGCGACGCAGTGCCGCTTACGGAGCACTGATTGACATCAACATGGGTTGTCCGGTTAAAAAAGTCATTCGTTCCGGGGCGGGGAGCGCCCTGTTGAAAAACCCGCGACTGATTGGCCGCATTATTGCGGCGGTGCGCACGGCCACGGACAAACCGTTGACGATCAAGATTCGCTCGGGGTGGGATGTGCAGCATATCAATTTTCTGGAAGTTGCCCGGATTGCGCAGGACGAAGGGGTTGATGCCATTACCCTGCACCCGCGCACCCGCACACAGGGGTTCTGTGGTCGCGCCGACTGGCAACAGCTCGCGGAGTTGAAAGGTGCAGTCAGCGTTCCGGTCATCGGCAGCGGCGATGTCATGACCGCCGCCGACGCTGTGGAGATGTTACATGTCTCCAAATGCGACGCTGTCATGATCGGTCGCGGTGGACTCGGTCGCCCCTGGTTGATTCGCGAAATTCTGTCCCGACTGGGCGGGGATGACCCAACCCCGGTAACCATGGCTGAACGTTGCGATATTGCGCTACGCCATCTTGACTGGCAGCGTGACCTGTGCGGTGAGCACAAAGCTGTTCTCGATCTGCGCAAACATCTCTCCTGGTATTCGCGCGGGATAAGCGGTGCCGCGCCCTTTCGGGCGCAACTGAGCTCAATCAACGACTTCAATACCTTACGCCGGGCTGTCACCACCTTTTTCGAAGTTGCCCTGGCGGCAGAAAACCTCAACCTGTGAATCATCGTACAGAGCGGCAAAGAGACCCGCAACTTTACATTCGGGTACTCGAAAACCTTGATCGCGCGGTCATTGCAATTGATGCACAGGGGGTCATCCAACTCTTCAACCCCGCCGCGGAGCTCAATACCGGCTACTCCGAACGCCAGATCCTCGGTCGGCGTTACGACGATATCTTCACTTTTGACAACGAATTTACTTACCTGATCCAGGCCGCACTGGAAAATGGTCGATCAATTTCGACTCAGGAACATGTCATGCTGCGCCGTCCGATCGGCAAGCCGCTGCCGGTGACAATCTCGGTTGCGCCCATTTTCGTCGAGCAGGGGAAAATTGACGGTGCAGTGCTGATTATCCGCGATATGTCCCCGGTGGTGAAGCTGGAAGAGGCGGTTCGTCGTGCCGACCGCATGACGATGCTCGGCACCATGTCTGCCGGACTGGCTCACGAAATCAGGAACCCGCTCGGAGGGATCAAGGGGGCGGCACAGTTGATGGCGATGGAGTTGCCCGAGGACAGCCCGCTGAACGAGTATATTGAGGTCATGATCCGTGAGGTCGATCGCGTAGACGGGATTATTGAAGAGTTAATGAATCTCAGTCGACCGCGTAGTGCAGAAAACTCCGCAGTCAATTTGAGTAAAGTGCTCAACGATATCGTTCTTCTGCAAAAAGAAGCTCATCGTGACAAGAACATTCAATTTATCCTCAACCTCGACCCGAGTATCCCGGAGTTGATCGGTGACGAACGACTGTTGACGCGGCTGTTTCTGAATCTGATCAAAAATGCCGCGGAAGCAATCGAGGACACGGGTGCAGTCACCATCAGCACCCGCATGACCAGCGAATACCAGACGCGCAGCGAAGCCGATCGCCCGGCATCGCTGATTCACATCGAGATCAAGGACAATGGCACGGGGATTCCGCCGGAAACGATGAAACGTCTTTTCACCCCCTTCTTTACCACCCGCAAAAGCGGTAACGGTCTGGGGCTGGTCATGTGTCAGAAGATTATCACCGAGCACGACGGCTTTATCAAGGTTGACAGTGACCCGGCTGGCGGGACAAGTTTTTCCGTCTATCTTCCACTCCGCCGTTAAACCGATGCAGCACGAAAGGAACACGTAATCATGGCGATTAAACGCATCCTCATTGCCGATGACGAAGAGAGCATTCGCTGGGTTCTGTCAAAAGCACTGACCAAACAGGGGTTCACCGTCGATCTTGCTGCCGACGGTACCGAGGCGTTGGCATTATTTCGCAAACAACGCTACGACATGGCCTTCATTGATATCCGCATGCCGGGTTTAAGTGGTCTGGAATTACTCGAAAAGTTTCACGAAAAATCGACGGAAATGCTCACCGTCGTGATGACGGCGGAATCAACGATGAAAAACGCCGTGACAGCGATGAAGATGGGCGCTTACGACTACATCATCAAACCCTTCGATTTAAGTGTCATTGATGCGATTATCGTCAAGGTTGAGAAGGCGTCACAAGCGAGTGAAGATATGGGGCGGCTCAAGGATGAGCTGAAGGAACGCTATCAGCTTAAGTGCGCCATCATCGGTCACAGCCAGCCGATGCAAGATATCTATAAAGTTCTGGGGCGCATCGCCCCTGCTGACGTGACCGTACTGATCACCGGAGAGTCCGGTACCGGCAAGGAACTGATTGCCCGCGCCCTGCACTATAACAGCCCGCGCCTCGGCAAACCTTTTTTGGCAATCAACTGTGCAGCGATCCCGCGCGAGCTGCTGGAAAGTGAACTGTTCGGTTTCGAAAAAGGCGCATTTACCGGTGCCACTGAACGCAGAGCCGGTAAATTCGAGCAGGCCAACGGCGGCACCATCTTCCTGGATGAAATCGGCGACATGCCGGTTGAGTTGCAAGCAAAACTGTTACGGGTCTTGCAGGAAAAAGAAATCACCCGGACGGGCGGCACAACCCAGAAGGTTAACGTGCGCATTGTCGCAGCAACCAACCAGAATCTGCCGGAACAAGTCCGCAACAAAGAGTTCCGCGAAGACCTTTTCTACCGGCTCAACGTCGTGCCGATCACTCTGCCACCACTGCGCGAACGTCGCGAAGATATCCCGACGCTGGTTGATCACTTTATTCGCGAATGTCGGGAAGAATTCGGCACCACCACTCAGGGCTGTTCCAAAGAGGCACTCCGGCTGCTCAGCAGCTACGACTGGCCGGGAAACATCCGCGAACTGGAAAACATCATCCAGCGCGCGGCACTGCTGTCGCCCGACCCGATCCTGACTCCGACCGATTTTTCAATGCTCGTCAGTGCCGACACCACTAGCGAAGATTCCCTGGAAGCATTGATTGACCGCAAGTTGCGCAATTCACTGATGCACATGAATGTTCAGGAGCTCGACAATCTGTATGAGATGGTTCTCTACCAGATGGAGCGCCCGCTGATTAATATCGTGCTTGAAAAGACACGGGGCAATCAGGTGCGCACCGCCGAGATTCTGGGGATCAACCGCAATACCCTGCGCAAAAAAATCCAGACCCTTATGATCGATGTCAAAAAATGACCAGAGCACAGCATGACCACAGCGTTGATCCTCGCGCCCTGCTCGACAAATATTACCCGCCCGGCGATCCGGCGCGACAAACCCTGCTGGAGCACAGCCGCCAGGTCGCAGATAAAGCCGTAGCGATTGCAACGCGACTGGCCCGGACAACTTCGATCGATGTCGCGTTTGTTGAAGAGGCCGCACTCCTCCACGACATCGGCATCCGTTTCACCAATGCCCGAACACTCGGTTGTCACGGTGAGTTCCCCTACCTCGCCCACACCTGGAAGGGACGCGAACTGCTCGAATCCGAGGGGCTGCCCCGCCATGCTCTGGTCTGTGAACGTCATATCGGGGTCGGTCTCTCGGCGGAAGATATTCGCCGTCAATCGTTGCCACTGCCGAAACGTGATATGCTTCCACTCACCCTCGAAGAGCGGGTTATTGCCTATGCAGATCTGTTTTTTTCAAAAACCCCGGGAGTTGTGGAGCGCAGTGTCGATGAAGTTCGGGCCTCATTGAAAAAATTTGGTGCCAGCAAGGTGGCCCGTTTTGACGACTGGCACGCACAATTTTGTGACGTGGCTGATCGGACCTGATAAAATAGCAACTGTCCCGCCAGCAACGGAGTGCGCGCATGGCAGAGTGGTTACAGCAACTTTTTTCCTTGTTACCGGAAAGTGGCCTCTATGTTCTGCTGATCGGCCTGATTGCTTTTTGCGAATCGCTGGTTGGTATCGGCCTGATCGTCCCCGGCAGCACCTTGACTGTTTTCGCCGGGTTCCTCGCCCTGCACGGTAAAGGTGATATCGGGTCGATTATGTGCGTCGCGGCGCTGGGATCATTCTGCGGAGATGTTGTCAGCTACTGGCTCGGCGCGCGCTTCGGCCCGTATCTTGTCACCTCGCGCTTACTGCGTAGCCGTACCACCCTCTACCGGAAAACCGAGCTTTTTTTCCTCGAACATGGCGGTAAAAGTATCTTTTTCGGGCGCTTTATTGGCCCGATCCGCGGATTTACCCCGTTTGTCGCTGGCGGCGCCCGCATGCGTCCGGGCAGCTTTCTCGCCTGGACCGCAGTCAGCGTCGTGCTTTGGGGGTTAGCCTACCCCGGTCTCGGTTATGCTGCGGGTGCCAGTTGGAAAAATGTACAGGACTGGACGGGACGACTGACAATCTTCATCGGGATGGCAGTCGTGATAACGGTTCTGTGGATATGGGGGCGACGCAAGATTCGCTAATATTATCCAGGCGCGCCCAGGTTGCCGACCAAAAGCAGAGAAAACGAAAAGCTATTCCCACTCAATCGTCGCGGGCGGCTTGCTTGAGATGTCGTAGGTAACACGGTTCACTCCGCGCACTTCGTTGATAATCCGGTTACTGATCCGCGCCAGATCGGCGTACGGCATCGGGTACCACCCCGCAGTCATAAAATCCCTGGTTTCAACTGCCCGCAGGGCAATGACATATTCGTAGGTGCGACCATCCCCCATAACCCCGACACTTTTAACCGGCAGAAAGACGGCAAAAGCCTGGCTGATCTTGTCGTAATGCCCGGAGTTGTAAAGTTCTTCGATGTAAATTGCATCGGCCTGACGCAGAATATCACAAAACTCTTTTCTGACCTCGCCAAGAATGCGCACGCCAAGTCCCGGACCAGGGAACGGGTGCCGCCAGACCATGCGATGCGGCAAGCCAAGCTCTTCCCCGATCGCCCGGACCTCATCTTTGAACAGTTCGCGCAACGGCTCCAGCAATTGCAACTTCATATAGTCGGGCAATCCGCCAACATTATGATGACTTTTGATATTGTGCGCCTTGCCGGTTTTCGCTCCGGCAGACTCGATCACATCGGGATAGATCGTCCCCTGTGCCAGCCACTGTGCATTGGCTAACTTCGCGGATTCTTCCTCAAATATCTCGACAAACAGATTGCCGATAATCTTGCGTTTTTTCTCCGGATCGGTTTCTCCTTCCAACCCCTTCAGAAAGCGCTCTTCGGCATCGACCCGGAGCACTTTAACCCCGAGACTTTCGGCAAAGGTCGCCATCACCTGGTCGCCTTCGCTGAGGCGCAGCAAACCATTGTCGACAAAGACGCAAATCAGTTGATCACCGATTGCGCGATGGATCAAGGCGGCCGCAACGGACGAATCGACCCCGCCGGACAAGCCGAGAATCACTTGTTCCGCCCCGACCTGTTCTCGAATGCGTTGAATCGCATCATCAATAATACGTCCCGGAGTCCATTTTCCGCTACATTTGCAGACAGAACGCACAAAATTGTTCAGCAGTTGCTCACCGTGCGGGGTGTGGTTGACCTCAGGGTGAAACTGGACGCCGTACAGGTGACGCTGGACATTCTGAATCGCACACACCGGGGCATTGTCAGTAATCGCCACAACGTCAAAAGCAGGCGGAACCACTGCGACATGATCGCCGTGACTCATCCATACCGGGCTGTGTCCCTCGGTAAAAAAACCGTCAAACAGTGGACCGGGGACCCCTTGGGAGTGCACGTCGGCATGACCGAATTCACGTTTTCCGGCAGCAACCACCGCGCCGCCGAAATGACGACTGAGGAGTTGCATGCCGTAACAGATAGCAAACACCGGCACACCCAGATCGAACAGTTCCTCGGCAACCTGCGGGGCACCTTCTTCATAGACCGACTTGGGTCCTCCGGAAAGGATAATCCCTTGCGGTCGAAACGCTCTGATCGCATCGATATGCATGTCGAAGGGGTGCAACTCGCAGTAGACGTGCGCTTCACGGACCCGGCGGGCAATCAGCTGGGAATACTGCGAACCGAAATCGAGGATCAGAATCTTCTCGTCATGGATGTTTGACATGCGACTTAATCCCTTCGCTCGACCCGGTAGTTCGGCGCTTCGTGAGTAATGGCAACATCATGCACATGCGACTCACGCAAACCAGCGTTGGTAATGCGTATAAAACAGGCCTTTTGCTGCAACTCCTTGATGTTCCGACAACCGGTGTAACCCATCCCGGCGCGCAGTCCGCCAATCAGTTGATGAATATTGGTTGACAGTGAGCCGCGAAACGGCACCCGCCCCTCAATCCCCTCGGGAACCAGTTTCACCTCCGACTCGACGTCGGACTGAAAGTAACGATCTTTGCTCCCCTGCTTCATCGCCCCGAGACTCCCCATGCCGCGATAAGACTTGTAGGTGCGCCCCTGATAAAGAATCGTTTCGCCAGGAGATTCCTCGGTCCCGGCAAAGAGTGAACCGATCATGATGATGTCCGCCCCGGCGGCAATCGCTTTCGGCAACTCACCGGAATATTTAATGCCGCCGTCTGCGATCAGCGGAATTCCGGCGCGATGACAAACGGAGGCAACATCGGCAATGGCGGTAATTTGCGGCACGCCAACCCCGGCGACAACACGGGTCGTGCAGATCGATCCGGGACCGATACCCACCTTGACCGCGTTAACCCCGGCTTTGATCAGTACCTTGGCAGCGTCCGCCGTGGCAATATTCCCGGCCATCAGCTGCAGATCAGGATATTGTCTGCGGATATCGATAATGGCATCAATGACCCCCTGAGAATGGCCGTGCGCGGTATCGATCACCACGATATCAACCCCGGCACGAATCAGTGCTTCCAGCCGCTCTTCACGATCAACGCCGACGCCGATAGCGGCACCGACGCGCAACCGACCGAGATCGTCTTTGCAGGCATGCGGATATTTTTTGACTTTTTCGATATCCTTGATCGTGATCAGCCCTTGCAACGTACCCTTGGCATCAACCACCAGCAACTTCTCAATGCGATGTTTGTGCAAGTGAAACTTCGCTTCTTCAAGGGTTGTTCCCGGAGGCACGGTGACCAGATTCTCCTTGGTCATCACATTGGCAATCGGCTGCTCGAAGTTGGTTTCAAAACGCAGGTCACGATTGGTCAAAATGCCGACCAGTTTTTTGTTTTTGGTAATCGGAATCCCCGAAATCCGGTATTTCTCCATCATCTGTAGCGCTTCGAATATTTTCTGATCAGGTTCCATGGTCATCGGATCAACAATCATCCCGCTCTCCGATTTTTTAACCTGGTCAACCTCCAGCCCCTGCTCTTCAGGCGTTTTGTTTTTGTGAACAACCCCCATCCCCCCCTCGCGGGCCATGCAGATCGCCGTTCGTGACTCGGTCACGGTGTCCATCGCCGCAGACAGCAGCGGAATATTCAGCCTGATTGTGTCGGTCAACTGGGTGTTGAGATCGACTTCTTTCGGCAAAACTTGAGAGTGTGCGGGGACCAGCAATACATCGTCAAACGTGAGACCTTCACGAATCTTGGTATCGATCATGGGGGGGGAACTCCTGTGGTTGATATTCGCTGTAGAGGTTTGGCTGAATATAACTTGTGAATCTATTAAAGCCTCCCCCCGCACGTCAAGGGAAAAGCCGTTGCTGCCAAATTATTTTTCTCTTTTGGCGGCATTTTCCTTGCTGATAAGCAAAAAGGGCGTGCCACAGTACACCCCTTCTGTTGATCAAATGTTCAATTTCATCATTTCTTCACTGTTTCTTTTTTTCCATTTTTTTGCGCTCATTGGCATCAAGATAGCGCTTGCGCAGCCGGATCGATTTCGGCGTGACTTCAACCAGTTCATCATCGCCGATAAATTCGAGCGCCTGTTCGAGGCTGAGAATTCGCGGCGGGATAATCCGCACCGCCTCATCGGTGCCGGAAGAACGCACGTTGGTCAGCTTTTTCCCGCGGCTGCAGTTGACGACCAGATCGTTCTCCTTGGCATGCTGACCGATAATCATACCATCATAGAATTTGACCCCGGGGCCGACAAAAAGAATCCCGCGATCCTGTAGATTAAACAGCGAATAAGCCACTGTTTCACCGGAATCCATCGCAATCAGCACACCGTTCTTGCGTCCCTCGATCTCCCCCTTGTAGGGAGCATACTCATGAAAAACATGATTGAGGACTCCGGTACCACGGGTGTCGGTCATAAATTCAGTGCGGTACCCGATCAACCCGCGCGACGGAATGACAAATTCAAGTCGGTTGACTCCATCCATGGAGGACATCGACACCATTTCCGCCTTGCGTGTGCCAAGTTTTTCGATAACTGTCCCCTGATACTCCTCCGGGACATCAATGGTCAGATATTCCATCGGTTCGCAACGCACTCCATCGATTTCACGAAAAATAACCTGCGGCTTGGAAACCGCCAGCTCAAACCCCTCGCGACGCATATTCTCGATCAGAATCGAGAGATGGAGCTCACCACGCCCGCTGACCTTGAAGGTGTCGGTATTGTCGGTATCCTCAACTCTTAGCGCCACGTTGGTGCGCAGTTCCTTCATCAACCGGTCGCGAATATTGCGTGAGGTAACAAACTTCCCCTCAGTCCCGGCAAAGGGGGAGCTGTTGACAATAAAATTCATTGACAGGGTCGGCTCATCGATGGCGACATAAGGGAGCGCCACCGGCGCATCAGCGCAGGCCAGAGTTTCACCGATCCCCAGCTCTTCAAAACCGGCAATCGTAACAATATCGCCTGCCTCAGCCGAGGCAATTTCAATCTGCTGCAACCCCTGGTAGCCGAGCAACTTGCTGATGCGGCCGTTTTTGATGATTCCGTTGCAATCAATGTGCGCCACCGTCTCGCCCGCCTTGACCGTCCCGTTAACAATTTTCCCGGTCGCGGTGCGACCGATAAATTTATTGTAATCGATATTACTGACCAGCAGCTGAAAGGGTGCGGCTGGATCGCCGGTCGGCGGATCGACCCGGTCGCGAATAACATCAAACAACGGTTCGAGATTGTCCGAATCATCAGACATTTCCACCTTGGCAAAACCAAGCTTGGCGCTGGCATATACAATCGGAAAATCAAGCTGTTGTTCGTCGGCATTCAATTCACAAAAAAGATCGAAAACCATATTGACGACCGGCTCGGGGCGCGCGCCAGGGCGGTCGATCTTGTTAATAACAACAATCGGTTTGAGTCCGAGCTCAAGCGATTTCTTCAACACGAAACGGGTCTGCGGCATCGGCCCGTCAAAAGCATCGACCAGCAACAATACCGAATCGACCATCTTCAGCACACGCTCGACCTCGCCACCAAAATCGGCATGACCGGGGGTATCAACAATGTTGATTTTCAGACCACCGTGCTGGACCGAAAGATTCTTGGCCAGAATAGTAATTCCCCGCTCTTTTTCCAGATCGTTGCTATCCATCACCCGCTCGGTGATTTGTTGGTTCTCACGAAAAACCCCCGACTGCACCAGCATGGCATCCACCAGCGTGGTCTTGCCGTGGTCAACGTGGGCAATAATGGCAATGTTACGAATTTGTTCAGACATACGTACACTATCTCCAATGACTCTGTGGCCTTTTAGTCGATCAGGCAAAGCCCCGACCAACTTCTATTACGGTGTTCTTGGTAAACGGAGAATAATAAACAACATTCGACTGAAATACCAGCTAAAAATAATCGCCGGAGCAAAATCCGCCGCGCATACTTGCCGCACTCGCAACAATGAGATGGCCAGGCAAAAATTTCGTCCTGCAAGGTTTGGAGGTTTTTCAGGGGCCAGGCCTAGATCAGGCAGGTCGATGTCCTGAAAAACCAGCGTAACGCAGTAGGGCGGACTTTTTGCGACGCCATCCTGCTTGCCGCCGACCACAAAGCAGGCTACTATGTCGACAAACAAGGACATCAACCAATGCATTTAGCCATTCGTTTCCATCACATCGTCAGTCTCCTGCTCATCATGACCCTGCTTGTCAGTTGCGCCACCAATCCGGTCACCGGACGACAAGAGTTGTCTCTGGTCAAAGTTTCCACCGAACAGGAAGTTGAACTCGGCCGAAAAACCTTTCCCGTTGCGATGCAGCAATCGGGAGGCCGCTATCCGGATGAAGCCTTGCAGGACTACGTTCATGCCGTCGGCAAACGTCTGGCGCAAGGGTGCGAACGCCCCGATCTGCCTTTTCAGTTCGCCGTCGTCAACGCTTCGACTCCTAACGCCTTTGCCCTCCCCGGCGGGCAGATCGCCATCACCCGCGGCTTGCTGGCCAACCTGACCAATGAAGAACAACTCGCGGCGGTACTAGGCCACGAGATTGGGCACGTTACCGCCCGGCATGCGCTGCAGGGGATCAATCGGGGCGTGCTCTTTGACCTGGGAATGACCGTCCTGGCGAATGCCAGCGCTGACGGTGATTACGCTGCGCTCTCCTTGCAAGCGGGGCAGCTGACGGCCACTCTGCTCGACCGAACCTACTCGCGCACGCAGGAAGCGGACGCGGATCGTCTCGGCATCAACTCTATGGTTATCGCCGGCTACGATCCACAGGGCGCCGTTGAGTTGCAGGAATTCTTCTATCGCGAGGTCGAAGGCGGGCGCAGTGGCAATCAACTCGAAAAACTGTTTCGCACCCACCCCTTCTCGAACGATCGACTCAGACAAAACCGCGCCTATCTGGCGTCATTGCCGTCAGCCACCATCACCGACAAGGCTCACCGCACAACAAATTTCCGCCGCGCGACAACACGCCTCAGAGACACCCGTGAAGCCTATGTCCGGCACGACAAAGCTGTCGCTCTGGAACGCCAGGGGCATCCCCGTGACGCCATAGTCCTCTACCTGCAGGCAGCCACCACAGCGCCGGAGGAAGCCCTGTTGAGACATGCCCTCGGCATGGCCCAACTGCGTGCCGGGGACCGGATCGCGGCAAAACGCCAGCTGCGGCAGGCCGTCCTGCTTGACGAGAACTACTATCAATCGCGCCTGGGGCTCGGTTATCTCTATCAACTTGAGGCCAATTATCCGCGCGCCCTGCTCCACCTGCGTGCTGCTCAAAAGCTGCTACCGACCACCAGAGGAACCTACCTGCTTGCCGAGACTTTTGAGAAATCGGGGCAAACCGCTGAAGCACTCAGATATTATCATCAGGTCGCCGCACAGGAACCACAAACCACCCTCGGTCAGGCTGCTGCGGCACGCATTGCACAATTGACCGAAAGCCATGGCGCCAAACAATGAACTGGCATGAGTATCTTCTGGCGGGAGAAACTTTGCACTGGGAAGGCTGCCCCATGCCCCGCTGTTACGTATTCAAACGGTGGAAACCGGCACTGTTCGGAATCCCCATCCTGGCACTTTCCGGCCACTGGTTTTTTCAGGGGATGCGCCTTGCGGCCAGCGGCTACCCCTTCTGGCTGCCCCTGCTCCCCCTCCCCTTCATTTTCGCTGGATACTCCCTGAGCATTGGCCAGCTGTTCAGCGCGAGGCGGCGCTGGGAAAAACTTTTTTATGCCATCAGCGACTTGCGGGTCCTCCGCTTTGATAACCATTGCGTCACTGCCCTTGAGCTGTGCAACATCAGTTACTTCAAACTGAACTTCCACGGCAACCAGCTGGGATCACTCGAAATTTTCGCCGGATCGACAGAACACCGACTGATGCTTGAATGTATCGAGTATCCGACCAAAGCAACCGCCCTCCTGGAAGCGGCCATGAGCCGCTCCGGGCAGCGGCTCGCTGCGCCTGAATGCGCCTCGAAAGCTGTTGACTTTTAATCACTGCTTTGCGAACATCGGCGCCTGTCCACTCCGCCTGAAAGATAAGCCATGAATAAAACTTTTTTTCTCGAAACGTTCGGCTGCCAGATGAATGTGGTCGATTCCGAACGCATCTGTCACTTGCTGGCCGAAATTGGTTATTATCGCACCGAACACGTCGACAACGCCAACCTCATTCTGCTCAACACCTGTTCGGTACGGGACAAGGCGGAGCGCAAGGTCTACGGCCATCTGGGCAGCTTCAAACCACTCAAAAGTGCCAATCCCGAACTGATTATCGGCGTCGGCGGCTGCGTCGCACAGCAAGAAGGCGAACAGCTGCTCACCAATATCCCCTTTCTCGATCTTGTTTTCGGTACGCATAACATCCACAAACTCCCCGCCATGGTTACCGCCGTCGAACAGGACCGGGTGCGTTGTCACGAAACCGGCTTCCTTGATCGTGAAACCCGCTTGCAGCTGTGGCCGAATCGCGCCAACATTAGCGGCGGCGTCACCCGTTTTGTCACCATCATGCAAGGCTGCGACAACTTCTGTTCGTTCTGCATTGTCCCTCACGTCCGCGGGCGGGAAATCAGTCGCCCGAGCACGGAAATCATGCGCGAAATTGAAGGGCTGGCCGCCCAGGGGGTGAAAGAAGTCACCCTGATTGGCCAGAACGTCAACTCCTACGGGGGCAAGGATGAAACCGAAATATCCTTTGCCATGCTACTGCGCAAGGTCGCTCTCATTAAAGGCATTGAACGATTGCGATTTACCACCTCGCATCCGAAGGATCTTTCCGACGATTTGATCGCAACGTTCGGCGAAATTGATACCTTGTGCAATCATCTGCACCTGCCGGTACAGTGCGGGTCGTCGCCCATCCTGAAACGGATGAATCGGGGATACACCCGCGAGGAATACCTGAAAAAAGTTGCCAAGCTGCGCCAGGCGCGTCCCGATATCCGCCTGACCTCCGATATCATCGTCGGCTTTCCCGGTGAGACCGAGGAGGACGCGGCGGCAACCTTGTCCCTGATTGAGCAGGTACGTTACGCCGACCTGTACCTCTTTCAGTATTCACCACGCCCCGGAACCGCTGCGGCGGCGCTGGTCGATGACATTCCCAAGGCGGTCAAGCAGGAACGTTTTGACCGTATGCTGGCCATGCAGTGCACCATCAGCCAGGAAGTCTGGCACGAAGATGTCGGCAAAACCCTGCCGGTTCTGGTGGAGGGACGCGGGCGTCAGAAAAGTGGTCAACTGTTCGGGCGCACAACCTGGAACAGAATCGCTCATTTCGCCGGAGACGATTCCCTGATCGGTTCTGTTCAGCCGGTACGGATCATCAAATCTTTGAAAAACTCGCAACTGGGAGAGCTCTCATGATCGACTTGCATACCCATACCCTCTTCAGCGACGGCGAGCTGATCCCCGCCGAACTGGCCCGTCGAGCTTCCGTTCTTGGCTATCGCGCACTGGCGATGACCGACCACGGCGACATGTCGAATTTTGATCTGATCATCCCGCGTATTGCCGCAGTCGCTGAAGATCTCGGGGCCGCGTGGGGGATTACCATCATTCCGGGGATTGAACTGACCCACATTGCCCCCCCCGACATTGCCGCCGCGACCCGCCATGCACGTGAACTTGGAGCAAAAATTATCGTTTGCCACGGCGAGACGATCGTCGAGCCGGTCGCGCCGGGGACCAACCGGGCGGCCATCAAGGCGGGGGTCAACATCCTTTCTCATCCCGGACTGATCTCCCTTGAAGACGTTAAGCTCGCCGCTGAACTGGGGGTCTGCCTGGAAATAACAACGCGCAAAGGCCACGCTTATTGCAACGGCCATGTGGCAAAACTGGCGTTGCAGGTCGGGGCCAGACTGGTCGTCAACAGCGATGCCCACGCGCCAGGCGATCTGTCCCCGAAAGAATTCGCCCGAAAAGTTGCCAACGGTGCCGGCTTAAGCAACGATCAATTTGACACCTGTTTGCAGAATTCTGCTGCGCTCGTCGCAGCGGCCCTCAGTTAGGTCAATGACAATGCACGAGCACGATTTTAAACTGCTTAAAGAACTGGTCGAAGCCCCCAGTCCCTCCGGCTACGAGCAACCGGCGCAACGAATCATCCGCCGTGAGCTGGAACCGCTGGTCGATCTGCTGGAAACCGATGTCATGGGTAACGTTATTGCGCGGATTCGTGCTGACCGCGACGATGCACCACGGGTGATGCTCGCCGGACATTGCGATGAAGTTGGTTTCATGGTGAAATATATTGACGAACAAGGGTTCATCTATTTTGCCCCGATCGGCGGCATTGATGCCCACCTGGTCCCTGGACAGAGAGTTCATATCCACACCGCGCGCCAGCCACTTTTGGGGGTGATCGGCAAAAAACCGATACATATGATCGAGCCCAAAGATCGTGACACGGTCCTCAAGCTCAAGCAGCTTTTTATCGATATCGGTAGCAGCAGTCGTGCCGCAACCGAAGATTTGGTCGCGGTTGGTGACCCCATCACCTTTGCCGTCGGTCTGGAACGTTTGGGTGGCGACCGCGTCACCTCCCGGGCCCTTGATGACAAAATGGGAGCCTACATTATCACCCGCGTGCTGCGCAATATCCATGCGCAAGGTGCTTCCCCCGTTGAACTGATCGGCGTGTCAACCGTTCAGGAAGAAGTGGGGCTACGCGGCGGGGCGACCAGTGTTTACGGGATCAAGCCGGATGTCGGGATTGCCGTTGAAGTCGGTTTCGCCACCGATTATCCGGAAATGGACAAAAAAGATATCGGACATATCAAAGTCGGCGGCGGCCCGATTATTGGCCGTGGTCCGAATATCAATCCGGTTCTTTTTCGTCTCTTGCTTGAAACGGCGCGCGCTGAAGGGATTCCCTGCCAGGTCATGGCTGCTCCTCGCGCCACCGGAACCGATGCCAATGTCATACAGCTGTCGCGTGGCGGCGTCGCGACCGCGCTGGTCAGTGTTCCGCTGCGCTACATGCATACGCCTGTCGAACTTTTATCGTTGACCGATCTGGAACATACCGTTCAGCTGTTGACAGCGGTACTCAACAAAATTGATAACAAAGCGATGTTTATTCCCGATTAAGTCAACTCTGGAAAGATTTCACTGCCCTTTATGTGTGCCACATTGCAGCGGCAGACCATCAGCCAATGAGGCCTATCAGGAGTCATGATGAACCAACAGCTTAACGTTGAGGAACAAAAGATTCTTTTAAAAATTGCGCGTGATGCCATCACTGCACAGGTCTGCAACGGGGTGGTTTACGTTGAACCACGCGAGGAAATGGCACTGAACAGCCGTAGCGGCTGTTTTGTAACCATCAAGAAGGGGCGCAAGCTGCGTGGCTGCATCGGAAACTTTCAGTCGGAAAAACCGCTCTTCAAGGAAGTTGCCGAAATGGCAATTGTCTCGGCAACCCAAGACCCCCGTTTTACTCCCATGACGACAGCCGATCTAAACGACTTTTTCCTCGAAATTTCTGTCCTTGGCCCTTTGGAAAAAATTGAATCGATCGATGAGATCAGTATCGGTCGTGACGGCATCTATCTGGAAAAGAATTACCATCGCGGGGTGCTGTTGCCCCAGGTTGCAACGGAAAACGGTTGGGACCGGGAAACATTTTTACGTCAAACCTGCGTTAAAGCGGGGCTTCCAGTAAACGCCTGGCAGGACGATAATGCAGATATCTATATTTTTAATGCGCAAATATTCAACGACGATCTATTCCCTCCCCGCTGATCCACTTCATCTTGTGACGCTCCTCCCTCCATGCCCGAAATAACAATGGCCTCCCGTTGGGGAGGCCGTGCTGTCTCTTCTTCGATATAAACTCTCATTCAGCAAAATCAGTCCGTCTGATCTTTCTTGTTTTTCCCGATCATAAATGGATGGGCCTGACGACTGACGATATAATCCGCAAATATCTTGATCCATAAAGTTGAGCCGGCCAAAGTGCTCCAGACTTTATAGGGGAAAAGCGCCAGCACCACACCGACGATAATGAAAACCGCCATGCTCCCGGCCGCCAGATTGACGATCCCGGTGGCGGGCGCCCAACGTTTTGGGTTGGGCGGTGCTTCGCCGCGCTTGAGCGCAACCTCTGAATAATCGTGTTTAAAAAATATCCGCCACGCTCGCCGCAGCCAGATGAACGCCATCGGAAACAACGACAAGAAAAGCAGCCAGGTAATCACGATGCTGACATCAAAAACCATCTATTACTCCCGTCTATCGATTCACACCAGGTAGAAACAATCCGCGCTATCTATTACCTGATGATTGCTTGTCAGGCAATAAAATAATTTAAAAAAACCCCGCCGGCGCACCGGCGGGGTGATTGATCGGACAAGAAGCTCAGATCAGCATCTGCACTGAAAATCAGTGTGCGTGGGATCCATCAACAGCCTTGGCACCACGCGGGGTACGTACATTCTCGACCATATGCTGAATATGCTCGGGACATGCCGGAGTCACTTTGCTGACAATATAGGCAACGATAAAGTTAACAATCGCTCCGATACCACCGAAAGCGTTCGGCTCAATCCCCATGAAGAAGTTCGCTTTACCACCGAACATACCGAGGAACTCCGTCCCTTTGATAAAGAAGATCCCTTTATGCGCAAAGACGTAGAACATGGTCACGCCGATACCGGCGACCATTCCGGCCATGGCGCCTTCCTTGTTCATCTTCTTGTTGAAAATCCCCATCATCAGGGCCGGGAAGATCGAGCTGGCAGCCAGACCGAAGGCAATCGCCACGGTCCCGGCAGCGAAGCCCGGAGGATTCAGGCCGAGCCAACCGGCCACCAGGATCGAGCATGCCATGGTGATTTTACCGGCCATCAGCTCACCCTTCTCGGTCAAGCCAGGCATCAGGATGTTCTTGAACAAGTCGTGAGAAATCGCTGAAGAGATCGCCAAGAGCAGACCGGCTGCGGTCGACAGAGCAGCGGCAAGACCACCGGCGGCAACCAGAGCAATAACCCAGTCCGGCAACATGGCGATTTCAGGATTGGCGAGAACCATGATATCGGCGTTGACCTTCAGTTCGCTCCCTTTCCAGCCAGCAGCAGCCGCTTTGGCATTGAACGCCTCATTCTTCGACTTGTCATTGTAGTACTGGATACGACCGTCGCCATTCTTGTCTTCAAACTTGAGCAGACCGGTAATTTCCCAACGCTTCATCCAGTCCGGGCGATCTTCATAGACAAGAGCGCTTTCGGTGGCATAGATATCACCGCCAGATTTGACTGCGGAGTTAATCGTAGCATGCAGATTCAACCGCGCCATGGCGGCAACGGCCGGAGCGGTGGTGTACAGGATCGCAATGAAGACCAGCGCCCAACCGGCGGAAGAGCGGGCAGCCTTGACCGTCGGAACGGTGAAGAAGCGCATGATAACGTGCGGCAGACCGGCGGTACCGATCATCAGCGACGCGGTGTAAACAAACATGTTCAGTGTGCTGTAACGTGTCGTCTCGGTATACTTGCCGAAACCGAGGTCGGTAACGACCTGATCGAGCTTGCCGAGCAGAGTCATGTCGGTGCCGACAAAGTCACCACCGAGGCCGAACTGCGGAATCGGGTTACCGGTCAGCTGCAGGGAGATGAAGATCGCGGGGATCGTATAAGCGAGAATCAACACGCAGTACTGGGCAACCTGGGTGTAGGTAATCCCTTTCATGCCGCCGAACACCGCGTACATGAAAACAATCGCCATCCCGATGAAAATCCCGGTATGGTTGGAAACCCCGAGGAAGCGAGAGAACGCAACCCCGACACCGGTCATCTGACCGATGATGTAGGTCAACGAAGCCATCAGCAGGCAGAGAACGCCAACCATACTGGCCGCTTGGGAATAATAACGATCACCGAAAAACTGCGGCACGGTAAACTTGCCGAATTTCCGCAAGTAAGGGGCCAGCAACATCGCCAACAGGACGTAACCGCCGGTCCATCCCATCAGGAAGAGCCCACCGCCATAACCCATGTTGGAAATCAGACCGGCCATGGAGATAAACGACGCCGCCGACATCCAGTCAGCACCGGTCGCCATCCCGTTCAGAACCGGGTGTACCGCGCCGCCAGCAGCGTAGAATTCACTGGTACTGCCTGCACGCGCCCAGACGGCAATGCCGACATACAGGGAGAACGTGAGGCCAACAACAATATACGTTAAGGTTTGAAGATCCATAGTTTATTGTCCTCCTCATTCTTCGTGAACGTCAAATTTTTCGTCAATTTTCCCCATCAATTTGGCATAGACGAAGATCTGAATGACGAAAATATACATCGAACCCTGCTGGGCAAACCAGAACCCCAGCGGATAACCACCCAAGCGGATATTGTTGAGTTCCGGCGCAAACAGGATGCCGGCCCCATACGAGACCACAAACCAAACTGCCAGCACTTGCGCGATAAGCGTCAGCACTGCCTTCCAATAAGCTTTTCCAGATTTATCCATAGTGTTTAACCTCCTCTCAAAAAACAGTGAGTTTCCGTGAAACCCTAACGTGAAATACGTGGTTCGTCGCAATCGCCGAACCGCTTAACTTTCAATCGTACGCAGGCTTCTCTCCTTTCTGACATTAAACAGGTTATCGTTTTTAAATCTGCGGCCCGTCATAGGTCGAGACATCCAAGAAAACATTTCGAAGATTAATTTGACCCGCTGCCCCGAACCGAACCTTCGCGCGCGGCGCACAAAACTAATTTATCACTCACCATGACAGCCCACCCCCCTGACTGCCGGAATCTTTCAAATACCGTTTTACGAAATTTAACCGCAAAAAACAAAACAGTCAATAAAAAAATATAACCACGTTTTATGTCTTTCCGAAAAGGGTGCAATTTATATACGCAAGCTACTAATTTATCGACAAAATCCTTTATTTTCAGAAACTTGAAAAAAATTGTAAACAAACATTTTTTTAGCAGAGAATTCATACCACAAAAAAACGACTGTGCAAAAGATGAAACATCGAAACAAACAACCATCCACAATACGCCTAAAACAAAAGTCTGGATCCATACTAACCGATCAGGAGACAAATTCAAGCCCCCGGATAACATTAATGGTATTTTTTTATCAGCGTAGCAGCGCTCGTGCCGTTGTCATCCCTATCAACACAATCCACCCACATCAATTAAGCTGTTGCGTCATGTCACGTCCAAGGTAATGACCAAGATACCCCAGCTTGGAAGAGATGGTTTCGCCGGACCGCCGCAACGCCGGGAGCAGAACGCTTTCGACCTGCGCGGTATCCGCCCTGAATTCGGGCCATACCAACGCCAGGGAACCGACGACAACACCTTTTTCCGAAAACAATGGAACGGCGGCGCATGCTACACTTTCATCGATCCCGGTCGCCCCCACACAAAAACCTGCCGCGCGAATATTTTTCAGGCTATCTGCAACAGATCGGGACGCGGACAAATGGGCAGACGGAAGCGCTTCATACGCCAGAAATATCTGCCCGACAGGAGATGACTCAAGTTGAACACGATGCCCCACCAACGAAAACACCTTGACCTGTTGTGAGGTTTCCACGACATCAAAAAACAGCGCTTCCCGGCCGCGACGCACCACCAGGTACGCAGCCTCGTTGCATTCACGGACCAATTGTTCCATAACCGGATGCGCCTGACGGAGCAGTGTCATGCGTGACAACAGCCGCTGCCCGACCTCAAAAGCCGCTAGGCTCAAACGATACTTGCCGCTCCCGGCACAGTGCTCAACGTAGCCGCGCCCTTCGAATGTTGCAAGCAAGCGAAAGACGCTGGCCTTGTTCATCCCCAGACGCTCACTCAGTCGCGTAAGACTGACATCCTCTTCTTCAGCGCACAGCGCCTCCAGGACATCAAGCGCATTTTCAACCGACTGAATACTGTATGATTTTTTTCCCCTGACCGGCATAATGAAGTTCTCCACGTCGTCGGCACCACCAACCCGCAACAACATCCAGCACAACGAAATTAATACGATGTTTTATTTTTGTCAAGTCGATTTTACTGCCATGGCTGTTGCTCTCATGCAACGCTTCCGGACGATAGCAGTGTGATTAAGTAACTATATGATATAATGCTAATTTTTCCACTATATACACCCATAATCGTCATTTTATTAATTTCAATCATTTTAAAAATAATGTTTTACAATCCATTACATAAAAAAGAGTCGACAAAACATAGGGCGACATAGAAAAGCAGCTGGCAGCGGGGCGGGAGGGGCGTCGCCGGTAGTTTTTGGAGTCAGCTGACAAAACCGGGAAGTTTGCCTCAGCAAATGATTTGACTTGGATGGGGCATTACGGTAAAAACGCTCTTTCGTAAACTTAAATGGAGACGCCGCCAGTCGTTTCAATTCAACCTGGCAGCTCCGCAACCAGTTTTTATTGATCCTGCATGAGCCGGGTGGTAAAGAGAGACAGAACCAACGTGTTTTTGATCTCAGAGAAAGAAACTACATGGGAAAAAAACTACTGATTATCGGTGCTGGCGGCGTAAGCCAGGTGACCACCTGGAAATGCGCCATGCTGCCAGAAGTTTTTACAGAGATCACCCTGGCCAGTCGCACCAAATCAAAGTGTGATCAGATTGCCGCGCTGTTACCGCGCCCGATCAATACTGCGCAGGTCGACGCCGACAACCTTGCCGAGACGGTCGCGCTGATCAACCAGGTCAAGCCCGACCTGGTGATCAATCTGGCGCTCCCCTACCAGGATCTGAATCTGATGGAGGCCTGCCTTGCAACGGGGGTTGATTACCTCGACACGGCGAATTACGAACCGCCCGAAACAGCAAAATTCGAATACAGCTGGCAGTGGAATTATCAGGAACGTTTTTGCGACAAGGGGATTATGGCGCTGCTCGGCAGCGGCTTCGACCCGGGCGTCACCAGTGTCATGACCATGTATGCACTCAAGCACTATTTTGATGAAATTCATCATCTCGATATCATCGATTGCAACGCCGGCAATCACGGTATGCCGTTCGCCACCAACTTCAACCCGGAAATCAACATCCGTGAAGTAACGGCCAAAGGGCGTTACTGGGAAAAGGGGGAATGGGTGGAAACCGCTCCGCTGTCGGTCAAACAGGCCTACACAATGCCGGAGAACCTCGGCTCACTCGACATCTATCTGATGTACCACGAGGAGCTCGAATCTCTCGCCCGGTTTGTTCCCGGTTTAAAACGCGCGCGTTTCTGGATGAGCTTTTCCGATAATTATCTCAAACACCTCGAAGTGTTGCAGAACGTCGGCATGACCGGGATTGAACCGGTCGCGTTTCAGGGACAGCAGATTGTGCCCTTGCAATTTCTCAAGGCACTTCTTCCCGATCCCGCCTCCCTCGGGCCGAAAACTACGGGGCACACCTGTATCGGGGTTGAGGTTGAAGGGGTTAAAGACGGCAAGTTCCGCAAATATTTTATCTACAACATTTGCGATCATCAGAGCTGTTATGCCAAAGTTAAATCACAGGCAATTTCTTATACCGCGGGGGTTCCGGCAATGATCGGTGCCAAGCAGATGGTGACCGGAAAGTGGCAGGGACAGGGAGTCTTCAACGTTGAACAATTGGATCCTGATCCATTCATGGAAGATCTCAACCGCCATGGCTTGCCGTGGACAGAGGTCTTCGTCGCAGGCTTTTGAGATATACCCTGTGTCACCCCCTGGGGCATCGGTGAGTAACGATGGATAAGATCTGCGCCGCAAAAACTGACCTGAGTAAAATACAGACTCCGGCTTTCGTCGTTTACGAGGAAGCGTTAGAGCATAATCTGGCGATTCTGCAACAGGTGATGGATGGCTGCGGTGCGCGGATCCTGCTGGCGCTGAAGGGCTTCGCCATGCATCACTGCTTTCCGCTGCTGAGCAAAACACTCCACGGCACCTGCGCCAGTGGCCTGCATGAAGCCATGCTCGGTCGCGAACTCTTTCCAGGCGAAGTTCACGTTTTCGCCAGCGCTTTCAGCGCCGCCGATATGCGCGCCGTGGCCCCTTACGCCAACCATCTGGTGTTCAACTCAATCTCCCAGTGGCAAAGGCTCGGTCCGGTGGCCAGACAGCTTAACCCGGAGATCGACTGCGGCTTGCGCTGTAACCCGGAACATCGCGAAACTGAAGTTGATATCTACAACCCCTGCGCCCCCGGTTCCCGTTTGGGGATCATTGCCGACGAATTCGATCCCTTGGCCCTTGAAGGGATCAGCGGCCTGCACTTTCACACCCTGTGCCAGGATGATGCTGACGCTCTGGAGCGGACCCTGGCCGCGTTTGAAGAGAAATTCGGGGCCTGTCTGGCACCATTGCGCTGGGTCAACTTCGGTGGCGGTCATCATATCACCCGACCGGGATACGACGTCGCAAGGTTGATTCGCGTTATCCGCGCATTTCGTCAGCGTCACCCCCATTTAACCGTCTATCTCGAACCGGGGGAAGCGGTTGCCCTGAACGCCGGGATTCTGGTTGCCAGTGTCCTCGACCTCACCCGCAATCACGCCACCGAAAACGCCATCCTCGATACATCGGCTTCCTGTCACATGCCCGATGTCCTGGAGATGCCTTATCGTCCCGAAATCATCGGTGCGGGCAAGCCGGGCGAGAAAGCCCATACCTACCGCCTGGGCGGGTTATCGTGTCTCGCTGGCGATATCATCGGTGATTATTCCTTCGACCACCCTCTCGCCATCGATGACCGTCTGGTTTTTCTCGATATGGCAATCTATTCGATGGTCAAAACCAACACCTTTAACGGCGTTAAACTGCCAGCAATCTATTACGGCAGAAAAGACGGTTCTCTGGAATTAGTGAAAAGCTTCGGTTACGAGGATTTCAAAGGCCGGTTGTCCTGAATTTGCAGCATCGTTCACTTGCGTCGCCAGGCATGGAATTTCTCCACCCAGGCCAACAATTTTTCCGGGACATGTGCCTTCTTCCATTCCCCGGCCGCCATCTTGTTGGCCTCGGCCAGGGTCGGATAGGGGTGGATGGTGCCGAGAATTTTATTCAGGCCGAGACCATGCTTCATCGCCAGAATATATTCGGCGAGCAGGTCGCCAGCGTGAGTGCCAACGATGGTGACACCAAGGATTTTATCCTTGCCGGGCGGGGTAATGATCTTGAGCCAGCCATGGTCTTCACTTTCGGCAATGGCGCGATCCAGTTCGGCCAGTTCGAACACGGTGACCTCGTGAGCGATATTCTGCTGCCTGGCCTCCGTTTCATTCAGGCCGACCCGGGCGACCTCCGGATCAGTGAAGGTGACCCAGGGGATGACCCGATAGTCAACCGGGAACTTTTTGAAATCGCCGAACAGGGCATTGACGCTGGCGTACCAGGCCTGATGCCCGGCGGTATGGGTGAACTGGTACGGCCCGGCGACATCTCCGGCGCAGAAGATGTTGGGGATGTTGGTGCGCAGAAAGCCGTCGGTCTCGACTGTGCCACGGTCACTTAATCGCACCCCCAGTTCTTCCAGACCAAAGTCTTTGACGTTCGGTCGTCGACCAACCGCGACCAGAATCCGGTCAAATGGGACACGTACCTGCTCACCCTGGTGTGCGCAGACGAGGATGTGTTCCCCGTCTTCGGTAAGGACCTGTTTGGCCGCATGGCCGGTCAGCACATTCACCCCTTCGGTCTCGAAACGCTGACGGACAAATGTGGCAACATCCGGATCTTCCCGCCCCATGATCTGCTCACCCATTTCAACCTGCGTCACCTGTGCGCCGAAGCGGGCGAACGCCTGAGTCATCTCGCAACCGATCGGCCCACCGCCCAGCACCACCAGACGCTGCGGCAACTCCCGCAGTTGCCAGAGGTTGTCAGAGGTCAGATAATCGACCTGCTCAAGTCCGGGGATCGGCGGCACAAATGGCGAGGCACCTGTGGCAACAATGATGCTGCGCGTCGTCAGGGTACGGCCATCCACCTCGACCGTGTAGGGCGAGGTGATACGCGCATCACCTTGTATGCAGGCAACCCCCAGTCCGGTATAACGCTCCACCGAATCGTGCGGCTCGACCTTGCCCACCACCCGCTGCACCCGCTCCATCACTTCGCCGAACTCGAATTCGGTTTCAGTCTTGCGGAAACCGAACTCGGTGGCGCGGCGACCGTAGGCGAGCATCTTTGCAGAGCGAATCAGCGCCTTGCTCGGGACGCAACCGGTATTGAGGCAGTCGCCCCCCATCTTGTGCTTCTCGATGAGCGCAACTTTGGCCTTGACCGCCGCAGCGATGTAACTCGAAACCAGCCCGGCGGAACCGGCGCCGAAGACGATAACGTTATATGCAAATTTTTTCGGCTGAGGAAAATTCTTGAGCGTCTGACGTTTCTTCATGATCTCGACCCCCTTGCGGGCAATGAGCGGAAAAACACCAAGCAGGACAAAGGAAAACAGCAGGCCGGGAGAAAGAATCCCGCCCAGGCTGTTGATCTGACCGAGCTGGGTGCCGGCGTTGACATACACGGCGGTCCCCGCGAGCATACCGACCTGACTGACCCAGTAAAAGGTCAACGTGCGCATCGGGGTCAGCCCCATCACCAGGTTGATGATGAAAAACGGAAAGATCGGCACCAGCCGCAGGGTGAACAGGTAGAACGCCCCCTCTTTTTCAACCCCCCGGTTGATCGCCGCCAGCCGATCGTGGAAGCGATTTTGCACCCAGTCGCGCAACAGAAAGCGGCTGACCAGAAAGGCCAGGGTTGCGCCGATGCTGCTGGCGAAGGAGACCACCACCAGCGCAGGCAAGAAACTGAACAGTGCGCCACCGGCCAGGGTCATGACCGCCGCCCCTGGCAGCGACAAGGCGGTTACCAGGACATAAAGAACAAAATAAAGCCCCAAAGTCAGCAGTCGATGAGCCGCATAGAAGTCCTGGAACTCCGCCTGACGGGTCTTCAGTTCGGCGAGAGTCAGGTAGCGCTGCAGATCGAAAACAAAGAACGTCACGACCAGTACGGCAATGGCCATGATAACCAGGGTTTTTTTCCAGCGATTCGACATGATGAACCCCTTTATTCGTTTTCCGAACAGCTGGCACCACAGGCGAAACAGGAATAACAGCGGTGATGACCGAGCATGACCCGCCTGTCCATGGCGGCCTTCAGCGTTGGTCCCAGATCGTACCCCTGGACGTCATCCACCAGGGTACAGGCATATACGCCACACTGCCCGTTTTTACGCACAATCATCTTGCTGAAATGACACATGAAGGCGGCACGCTGCTCGGCGCTCAAATAATGGCTCATACAGGTTTCGGTGATCTCCGGGACCTGATGGGAAGAGCCGGACAGATGAAATTCCGGAAACTTGATGATGGTGATATCGTCGGGAACACCGACACTGCGGAAAAAGGGAACATAGCTGCGATCCACGACGGCGCTGTCCTCGTCCGGAAGCATCAGACGGGCGATAGAGACACCAAAACCGGCCCGATGGAGCCGTCCCAGCGTGTCGAGCGCTTTGTTGAAATTCCCCGTGCCGCGTGCCGCGTCGTGTCTGGCCGGGTCGGGATGATCCAGGCTGACCCGGAACTTGAGCGGATTCGGCTTATTGGCCAGCCCAACCACCTTGGCCATGCGGTTCATCAGCGGCTCGGTGGCGTTGGTCAACACCAGGCAGGGACGATGCTCCAAAGCGGTCTCTAAAATGGTAACAAACTGCGGGTTGACAAACGGCTCACCGCCGGTGAAGGAAAACTTTTTGACCCCGAGTTCCAGCGCTTCGTCGATAAAGCACCGGGCATCTGCCAGGGTCAGAAACTCGATGCGGTTGTCCCCCGGCCTTGCGCCTTCAAAACAGAACGGGCAGCGCAGGTTGCAGTTGGTTCCGGTGTGAAACCAAAGCTCGTCAAGCAGCCGGGGCTGAATATAACCACGTGGCTCATTTTGGCTGGTGGTGAACCAGGTGTCGTCAGTGCTGTTCATCTTCATAAAAGCTCTCCGGTAGTTTCCTGATCTTCTTTGTGTGCGTGTCAAGATTTGAGTTCGAGCAGAACCCGCAATGAGTCAAGTGCCCGCTTGAGCGGGGCTCCCTCTTTTTTCAGCCGGGATTGCATGATCCCGCCTTCAATCGTTTCCACCACGAGTTCGGCCAGCTGGTCGGCGGGCAGATCCTGACGGAGCTCGCCGCTCGCCTGGGCGGCTCGAATCGTTTCTTCCAGTTTGCCGATCCATTCGGCAAAAACCTCGCTGACCAGTGCCGCAAAAGGTGGCGCATTGTCGCAGGTTTCGAGCGCCGTGTTGCCGAACAGGCAACCGCCGACAAATCCTTTGCTGCGATTTCGCTCCAGGGCATGACGGAAAAAATTATCCAGCCTCGCTCCGGGGGTGTCCCCGTGCAGGGCGTCGTCCAGAAATAGCCGGAAGGCAGCTTGCGCCTGCCGCAAAACTTCGAGACCGACCTCTTCCTTGCTGGCAAAGTGAAAATAGAGATTTCCTTTGGTTATGCCGGTTGCATCCAGCAGATCGTTAATAGTCGTGGTCAAGAATCCTTTGCGCTGAAAAACTTGCGCGGCTTCATCAAGAATTTTTGTCCGCGTGATTTCACCCTTGGTTGCCATAATTCGACCTCCGAAAAAACAGACCATCCTGTTTTTTTATTAATACCAGCTGACTCCAGGATGTCAAGAAACTTTACGCAGCACCTCACCGTAGCGCCATGCCGGAACGTCGCTGACAACGATGAGACAACACAACGAACAAAGCTCGCGAAAAAAAGTTTAAAGCACATAAAAAAGTGGTTATTGTATACTGTATACAAAATAAATCATCTGCCATCATGTCTGTTAATAATGCAAATAAATCGCCACAAAATACTGGATTTAAATAGTTTTTAATCGTTTCGAAACTGCGTCGACCTGATCGCGACAGCACTAATTTAGAATTAAATGAGTTGAAATATAGCACTATTTGTCGATTGTTCGTATATTTCAACATCGATTGTCCCTTGACAGTACAGTTGTTCAGATATTATAGTCCACGGCGTATACAACTTTCATAAACCATTGCAATTAAAAGATTATTTAGCGTTAGTAAAAATTTCAATTATGCTGATTTTGTTTAAAACTTTGATAGAATCAAAAATCTGTTTCAGCAACCACTTTTGGAGAACCATTCAATGACAGTAAAGAAATTCAAGAAAGTCATGGCAGCTAACCGCGGCGAAATTGCGATCCGGATTTTTCGCGCCTGCACCGAACTGGGAATGAACACGGTAGCGATCTATTCGGAGGGAGACAAGCTGTCACTGCATCGTTACAAAGCTGACGAGGCCTACCAGATCGGCAAAGGCAAGGGGCCGGTCGACGTCTATCTGAGTATCGACGAAATCATCGACCTGGCACGCCGCAAAGATGTCGACGCGATTCACCCTGGCTACGGTTTTTTATCGGAAAATGCCGATTTTGCCGAAGCATGTGAGCGTGCGGGGATTGCATTCATTGGCCCCACCCCCGAGATTCAGCGTCTTCTCGGTGACAAGGTTTCCGGGCGCAAGGTTGCAACCGAGGCCGGAGTCCCGGTGGTACCGGGCACGAAAGATCCGGTCACCAGCGAAGAGGAGGCCCTGATCTTCGCCAAATCGTGTGGCTATCCGATCATTGTCAAGGCTTCGGCCGGAGGCGGTGGCCGTGGTATGCGGGTGGCCCAGAATCAGAAGGAACTGCTCGAAGGACTTAAGTCAGCCGCCTCGGAGGCACAGGCGGCGTTCGGCAATGCCACCATTTTTCTCGAAAAATATATCGAAAAGCCGAAACATGTCGAGGTTCAGATCCTCGGCGACAAGCACGGCAACCTGGTCCATTTTTACGAACGCGACTGTTCGATCCAGCGCCGCCATCAAAAAGTCATTGAAATCGCTCCGTCACTCTACCTGACTAAAAAGAAACGTGAGCAGCTGTGCGCCTATGCGCTGAAAATCGCCGGAGCGGTCAACTATGTCAATGCCGGTACAATTGAATTTCTGATGGACAAGAACGGCGATTTTTACTTTATCGAAGTCAATCCCCGCATCCAGGTTGAGCATACCGTAACCGAACTGGTGACGATGCGCAACCTGGTGCAGGCCCAGATTCGCATTGCCCAGGGGCACAAGCTCTCTGACCCGGAGATCGGCATCAAAAGTCAGAAGGACATTGAACTGCGGGGCTTTGCGATCCAGGCACGCATTACGACCGAAGATCCGAACAATAATTTCGCCCCGGATTTTGGAATTATCAAAGCCTATCGCACCGCCGCCGGGTTCGGGGTACGTCTTGACGCCGCCGCCGGTTACGCCGGAGCAATCATCACCCCGCACTACGACTCCTTGCTGGTCAAGATCTCAACCTGGGGATTAACTTTTCGCGATGCCTCGCGCACCATGGATCGCGCGCTGCAGGAATTCCGTATTCGCGGAGTCAAGACCAATATCGGCTTTCTGGAGCGCGTCATCACGCATCCGCTCTTTCTCGCCGGGGAATGTGACACGTCATTCCTTGATGAACACCCGGAAGTGTTTAAATTGCCGGTCAAGCAAGATCGCGCCAACAAGCTGCTCAGTTTCATCGGCAACATTTCGGTCAACGGCTACCCCGGCATCAAACAGGGGAACGCACTGCGCTTCAAAGATTTGCGCGAACCGGAAGTACCGGAGATTCCATACAACCAACAACACCCGCGCGGCACCCGCGACATCCTGCTCGCCAAAGGTCCGCAGGGACTGGCAGAGTGGGCACTTGCCAACAAACAGCTCCTGGTTACCGACACCACCTGGCGTGATGCCCACCAGTCGCTGATGGCAACCCGCATCCGAACCTATGACCTTGAGCGGATTGCTGAAGCGACCGCCCATCTCGGTGGTGGACTGTTCTCACTTGAAATGTGGGGGGGAGCAACCTACGACGTCTCGATGCGCTTTTTGCGCGAAGACCCCTGGAAACGGCTGGAACGGTTGCGCAAGAAAGTACCGAACATTCTCTTTCAGATGTTGCTGCGCGGCTCCAACGCGGTGGGATACACCAATTATGCGGACAACGTGGTCCAGGAGTTCGTCATCAAGGCGGAGAACAGCGGCATCGACATCTTCCGGATTTTTGATTCGCTGAACTGGGTCAAGGGGATGCAGGTGGCCATGGACGCCGTGCGTGAACAAACCAACGCCGTGTGCGAAGCATCAATCTGCTATACCGGCGACATCCTCGATCCAAAACGTGACAAATACCCCCTCTCCTATTATGTGTCGATGGCGAAAGAGCTGGAGAATATGGGCGCACATATTCTGGCGATCAAGGATATGGCCGGGTTGCTCAAACCGTTCGCCGCTGAAAAGCTGGTCAAGGCACTCAAACAGGAGATCGGGATTCCGATTCACCTCCACACCCACGACACCTCAAGCAACGGTGGTGCGATGCTGATGATGGCCGCCCAGGCGGGATGCGATATCGTCGACGCGGCCCTCTCCTCGATCTCCGGCCTGACTGCGCAACCGAATCTCAACGCGATGCTGGCAACGTTTGAAGGCACCATCTGGGATCCAAAACTCGATCAAAAAAACATGCAACTCCTCGCCAACTACTGGGAGACGGTTCGCACCTATTACGCACCCTTCGAATCCGAGCTGCGCAGCGGCACGGCACAGGTGTACCATCACGAGATTCCCGGTGGGCAATATTCAAACTACAAGCCGCAGGTCGAAGGACTCGGGCTCGGTCACCGCTGGGAAGAATGCAAGGAGATGTATCGTAAAGTGAACGATATGTTTGGCGATCTGGTCAAGGTAACCCCCTCTTCAAAAATCGTCGGCGATATGGCGATGTTCATGGTGCAGAACAATTTGGAGCCCAAAGACGTGTTCGAGCGTGGTGCCGACCTGGCCTTTCCGCAAGGGGTGGTCGATTTCTTCAAAGGGATGATTGGTCAGCCCTACGGCGGGTTCCCTCCAGAGTTGCAGAAGATTATTCTCAAAGGGGAAGAACCACTCACCTGCCGTCCCGGCGAACTGTTGGAACCGGTGGACTTTGCGGCCAAAAAGCAGGAACTGGAAAGCCGGATTGGTCACCCGGCCAACGCTGGAGATGTTCTGTCAGCGGTTCTCTATCCGGGGGTCTTTGAGGAATTTGATCGGCATCGTCAGGAATTCAGCGACACATCGGTCCTCCCGACCCCCGTCTTTTTCTACGGGCTGGAACCTGGGGACGAGGTTTCCATCGACATCCAGCCGGGCAAAACCCTGATTATCAAGCTCAACGCCATCGGGCGAATTCAGGACGACGCCACACGCAACATTTACTTTGAACTCAACGGTGAACCACGCCAGATCGTGGTCAAGGATCTGTCTGTCGAATCGAGCGAAGTAACGCATGACAAAGCCGATTCGGGGGATGACAAGCAGATCGGCGCGCCAATGCCGGGCAAAATTTTCAAACTGCTGGTGACTGTCGGAGAAACGGTCACAGCGGGAGAAACCGTGCTGACGACCGAAGCAATGAAGATGGAGACCAATGTCAAAGCCAAAACTGATGGCGTCGTTGCGGAGGTCCGCTTTAAAGAAGGAGATCAGATCGATCAGGGTGATTTACTGATTGTCCTTGAGTAAAGCACTATGCACTGAAAGTGCATCGGTTTCTTAGTGACTGAAAGTCCCCTAGTTTAGTTTGGAATTCATGTCGTTGAGAGTGTCAAACTTCGGCAGCCAATGGGATCAAATCTTTGTCGATACGTTGATGACCGTGGCCGTGATCGACCGGCTTATTCATCATGCCAGCATTATTGAAATCGAAGGAGAGAGCTATCGGAAGAAGTAACACCTAAGAAAATAACGAAAATCAACCGGCCCTCTTAATTGTCGTCAAACCGGACAAGATAGTTTACGCGAGACACCATAATCAAGCGATTGCATCTGCATCGTCGGGGCATAGGGAAACAGGACCTCATGACACGGTTTGGTGAGGATGGGCAGGTATCCCCTGCCTCTTACTCTATCCTATGGAGAATGCGACAAGATCAGCGACGAGTGGCTGGAAGTCGTCAAAATTGACTACCGCTCGGTGACGGTAAAAGACGAATATGTTGACACATTCGTTCACCTGTCGGTCGGCGGCGGGGTGGGGTTTTGAACCTTAAATGTTTTCGTGAATGATGGGCAAACAAGGCCAGATGTAATGTCCGGCCCTTACAGTGTGTCCACTATTGGAAGCCAACCTCAGAAATTTTTCAGCATATAATAAAAGGCAAGGTCACACGGACCCTGCCTTTTTTATGCGTTATAAAGTGAATCTCAAGCGTCTTTTTGCTCGTCTTTTTGCTCGTCTTCCGTAACATCATCGGTCGCAGGCTCAACAGTCTCCGCAGCAACCTCTTCGACGCTGGAAATTTCCTCAACTGCCTCTGCACCAGGCTCAGCAACACCCGATTCGGCAACAACGGGCTTGGCTTTTTTCGGTTTCGGGGTGAAGTTCTCTTCCACAAGCTCAATAATCGATGTTGAAGCATTATCTCCAGAACGCGAACCGAGCTTGACAATCCGGGTATAACCGCCAGGACGATCTGCATAACGCGGGGCTATCCGTTCAAAAAGTTTGGCGACAATGGTCTTGTCGAAAACAACTTCCAGAGCTTGACGACGGGCATGCAGATCACCGCGTTTGCCAAGGGTAATGAGCTTGTCTGCCAACTTCCGCAGTTCTTTGGCACGCGCATCAGTGGTGGTAATTTTCTCGTGCTCAAACAGGGATGTTACCATGTTGCGCAGCATCGACTTGCGGTGGCTGGAGTTACGACCGAGCCGTCTGCCTGTATTATTGTGACGCATCGTTTAACGATTCCTTTCCTAAATATCACCGGGCTGAAAATCACTCTTCTTCTTCAGCCTTCTGCATCATCTTCATATAATCCGGATCGGGGAAATTGTCGACCTGCATCCCGAGAGTGAGCCCCATTTCAGCCATAGTATCCTTAATTTCATTCAAGGATTTGCGACCAAAATTCTGCGTTTTAAGCATCTCGGCTTCAGTTTTCTGAACCAGTTCACCGATCAAATGAATATCTGCATTTTTCAGGCAGTTCGCACTGCGCACCGACAGCTCAAGTTCCTCAACACTCCGATAGAGGTTTTCATTGATCTTGCGCGATTCATCTTCACGCTCGTCTGGCGCAGGCTCGATATTCTCATCAAAGTTGATAAAAATTTGCAGCTGCTCTTTCAAAATTTTTGCTGCGTAAGCAACAGCATCATCAGGACGGATACTGGCATCGGTCCAAACTTCGAGGGTCAACTTGTCATAATCGGTAATCTGACCGACCCGAGCATTGGTTACCGCAAAATTGACTTTTTTGATCGGAGAAAAAATCGAATCAATCGGAATCGTCCCGACCGGAAATTTTTCGTCCCGATTACGGTCAGCAGGCACGTAACCTTTGCCCAACGCTACGGTCATATCCATCTCGACATCTGCTTCTTTACCGCAAGTGGCAATATGGTGATCGGGGTTGAGAATCTCTACGTTGTTGTCAGTGACAATATCACCGGCAACAATCGGACCTGCCCCTTTTTTTACGATACGGATATTACGCATATCGTGACCATGGAGGCGCAGCAGAACCCCTTTCAGATTCAGAATAATATCGGTCATATCCTCGGTCACACCGGGAATCGTCGAGAATTCGTGCAATACACCTTTGACGCGCACCGACGTAATTGCTGCTCCCTGCAAGGATGACAAGAGTACCCGCCGCAGCGAGTTGCCAAGGGTCGTCCCGAAGCCACGCTCAAACGGCTCAGCCTCAAACTTGCCATAAGCTCCGGTCAGCGTATCGGAATCAATCTGGAGGCGCTTTGGTCTGATCAGGTCTCTCCAGTTTTTATACATCCATATCCTCCATCTAAATGCTGTTCTTTCAGCAGTAATTACTTGGAGTACAATTCGACAATCAATTGCTCCTGGAATACCGGGGTGGTCATCTCGTCACGAACCGGCAAGGTTTTCATCTTGCCGGAAAAGTTCGCCCGATCGATTTCGACCCAGGACGGAATTCCACGCCGCATAACACCGTCAAGAGACTCATTGATCCGCGCAACGGTACGGCTCTTTTCACGAAGTTCCAAAACGTCAGCGGGGCGCACCTGATACGAAGGGATATTCACTCTTCGCCCATTGACTTTGAAGTGTCCCTGCCGGACAAGACTGCGAGCTTCATTGCGAGAGCTGGCAAAACCAAGACGATAAACGATACAATCAAGGCGACGTTCAAGAAGTACCAGCAAGTTCTCGCCGGTCACACCCTTCATCCGGTCAGCTTCGGTAAAATAAGCTCGGAATTGTTTTTCAAGCAGACCATAGGTACGTTTGACACGTTGTTTTTCACGCAATTGCGTACCGTAATCAGAAACCTTGACCCGCCCCTGACCGTGCTGCCCCGGAGCATAATTACGTCGCTCAACGGCACACTTGTCGGTGTGGCAACGGTCACCTTTCAAAAACAACTTCATATTTTCCCTTCTGCACTGACGGCAGACGGGTCCGGTATATCTAGCCAACGTTTGTCCTCCTTGTGTTATACTCTTCTGCGTTTCGGCGGACGGCACCCGTTATGTGGAATCGGGGTAACATCCTTGATTAAAGTAATCGCCAGACCCGCCGTCTGCAGCGCACGCAATGCTGATTCACGACCGGAACCCGGTCCCTTTACGAAAACCTCAACCGTCCGCAAACCGTGTTCCATTGCTTTTTTGGCGGCTTCTTCAGCTGCCATCTGAGCCGCAAAAGGAGTACTCTTGCGAGACCCCTTGAAACCCATCCCGCCGGCAGTCGCCCAAGAAATCGCATTACCGCTGACATCAGCAATCGTAACGATGGTGTTATTGAAAGTTGCCTGGATGTGCGCCACTCCTTTGGCAATATTCTTCTTCTCTTTTTTTTGTTTTGTTGCTTTTTTGCCAGGCTTAGCCATGGTTCCTCCAGATTATTTCTTCTTACCGGCGACAGTCTTGCGCGGACCTTTACGGGTCCGAGCATTGGTCTTGGTTTTTTGACCACGAACGGGGAGTCCCCGACGATGACGAAGACCACGATAGCAACCCAGATCCATCAGCCGCTTGATGTTCATGGTAACATCCCGCCGCAAGTCACCTTCGACCTTGAACCCACCGTCGATAACTTCACGAATTTTTGCGACTTCGGCCTCATTCAGATCGTCGGAACGCGTATCATACTCAACGCCCGCCGCCGTCAGAATCTTCTGCGCCGACGAACGACCAATGCCGAAAATATAAGTGAGTGCCACTTCGATGCGCTTATTGCGCGGTAAATCTATCCCAGCTATGCGTGCCAATGTATGCTCCTCCTACGTCTTTACCCCTGACGTTGCTTATGTTTGGGGTTCTCGCAGATGATCCTGACTACGCCTTTGCGCTTGATCACCTTACATTTGTCGCAGATCTTCTTTACTGAACTTCTAACTTTCATTTTTCAGTTCCTCAGCGGGGTTATCTTGCGCCGTCACAAAACAGTCAGAATTTCCGGACCATCCTCTGTAACAGCGACCGTATGTTCAAAATGTGCCGATGGTCGGCTGTCTTGCGTGACCGCCGTCCAGCCATCACTCAGTATCCTGATTTCGGGGCATCCGGCATTAATCATCGGTTCAATCGCCAATGTCATGCCAGCTTTCAGACGTGGCCCCTGCCCAGGCAAGCCAAAATTCGGGACTTGCGGAGCTTCATGCAGGCGTTTGCCAATACCATGACCGACGAATTCCCGAACGACACTGTACCCTTCATATTCAACCGTACTTTGCACCGCGTGAGAAATATCTGATATTCTGTTTCCCACGACCGCTTTTTCGATCGCCGCACGTAAAGAGCACTCGGTGACATCCATCAGGTGCTGCTTTTCCGCTGACACCTTGCCGACCGGTATGGTCAGCGCAGCATCACCATAATAGCCGTTATAGATGACGCCGAAATCTATACTGATAAAATCACCATCGTCCAGAGGGGAAGAATTCGGAAACCCATGAACAACCTTTTCGTTCGGTGATGCGCAGATGCAATAGGGAAACCCGCCATAGCCTTTAAAGGCCGGACGGGCCCTGTATTTTTTACACTCCGCCTCCGCCAGACTGTCGAGTTCCAGCGAAGTGATCCCAGGGGCGACACACTCTTTCAATAGAGCAAGTATTTCAGCGACAATTTTCCCCGCGCTTCGCATTTTTTTAATCTCGGCGCGAGATTTAAGCGTAATCACCACTTAAGCCTGAAGCAGGTGCTGAATTTCCTGTTCAACATCAGCGATCGAACGTAAACCATCCAGCGAACTGAGAATCCCGGCCCTCTCATAAAAAGAGATCAACGGCGCGGTTTGTTGCAGGTAGACATCAAGTCGCTTACGAATCGTCTCTTCATTGTCGTCATCGCGCTGAAAAAGTTCCCCCCCGCAGAGATTGCAGACACCATCTTTTTGCGGCGGGTCAAAGCTTATATGATACCCTGCACCACACTCGCGACAGGTTCTGCGACCGGTCAGGCGCTCAACAAGTGCCTTCGGATCAACCTCAAGCGAAATCACCTTATCCAGATCACGCCCCATGCGGGACAATGTTGCTGCAAGAGCTTCAGCCTGAGGAACCGTCCGCGGGAAACCATCAAGAATAAACCCCGCTGTACAGTCCGGATCGAGCAAACGGTCACTGACAATGCCAACCACGACCTCGTCAGGAACCAGCGCGCCGGAATCCATAAACTCCTTCGCCTTGATCCCCATTGCGGTTTTGTTCTTGACCGCAGCACGCAAAATATCACCCGTCGATATTTGCGGAATATTATAACGATCAGTCAATATTTTTGCTTGTGTGCCTTTACCGGCCCCCGGAGGACCGAGAAGAATCAATTTCATGACTAGCTATCCTATCGTCCAGCGCGACTTTTCAGCGTCACACCTTTCATGAACCCTTCATACGACCGCGAAATCAGATGCGCTTCGATTTGTGATGCGGTATCCATCCCAACCCCGACAACAATCAACAACGACGTTCCACCAAAGTAAAACGGCAAGTTGAACTGCCCATAAAGGATCGTCGGAAGCACACAGACCGCCGAAACGTAGATGGCCCCGACAAACGTCAGTCGGCTCAGCACGGTGTCAAGATACTCGGCAGTCGCCTTGCCTGGACGAATCCCCGGCACATAACCACCCTGCCGCTTGATGTTGTCAGCAACATCAACGGGGTTGAACGTTACAGCCGTGTAGAAATAACAGAAGAAGACGATAAAGGCAACGAAAAAGACATTGTAAAGCCAATTCCCCGGATTCATCATATTGGCGATAGTTTGAACCCAGGGCACATCAACAACCTGGGCCACGGTCACCGGAAACATAATGATCGAGCTGGCAAAGATTGGTGGAATAACACCGCTCATATTGATCTTAAGAGGAAGATGGCTCGTCTGCCCTGTAGCCCCGGCACCGGCAACGCGTTTCGCATAATGAATCGGTACCCGGCGTTGAGCGCGCTCCATAAATATAATCGCCCAAATGACACCGAACATCACACCAAAAATGACAATCAGCACAAAAATTGACAACGCACCGGTCTTGACAAGACGTATCGTATTCACTATTGCCGACGGAATATTCGCCACGATGCCGGCGAAAATGATCAGCGAGATACCATTCCCAATGCCCCGCTCGGTAATCTGCTCCCCCAGCCACATAATAAATGCGGTCCCGGCAGTCAACGTAACGATAGTCAATAAAATAAATCCGACACCTTGGTCAGGAACCACGAATTCTCCCGCTGGCCCGCGCATCGTCTGCAGACCGATGGCGATCCCGGCACCCTGAATCACAGAGAGAACGATCGTACCATAGCGTGTCCACTTGGTGATCGTACGCCGCCCCTGCTCACCTTCTTTCGCCAGTTTCTCAACCGGTTCAAAAACAACCGTGAGCAATTGCAAAATAATCGAGGCACTGATGTAAGGCATGATCCCCAGAGCAAAAACGGTCATGCGCTCAAGCGCACCACCAGTAAATGCACTGACCAAACCGAGAAGTGTCCCTTCAGTCCCCGCAAAAAACTTGGCGAGAACCGATCCGTCAACTCCTGGCGTCGGAACATGACATCCAACCCGATAAACAGCCAGCATGACCAAGGTAAAAATAACCCGGCGCCGTAATTCGGGGATGCTGAAAATATTCTGAAGACTCCGAATCAATTTACAGGACCTCTATCGTTCCGCCTGCAGCTTCAATTTTGGTCACCGCAGCCTTACTGAATTTATGGGCTTTGATCGTGAGTGCCTTGGTCAACTCTCCGTCAGCAAGAATCTTGACACCGTCATTAATTTGACCGAACAACCCAGCCTGGCTCATCGCTTCCAGATCGACCACGCTTCCGGCTGTAAATTCATTCAGATCGCGCAAATTAACGAGCGCGTAAACCTTGCGGCTAAGCGGACAAAAACCCCGTTTCGGCAAACGGCGCTGAAGCGGCATCTGACCCCCTTCAAACCCGGGTTTGACTCCTCCGCCAGAACGCGCATTCTGCCCCTTGTGACCTTTGCCGGAAGTTTTGCCCATTCCTGAGCCCGCTCCACGACCAATACGTTTTCTGTTTTTTGTCGAACCGATTGCCGGTTGCAGATTACTTAAATCCATCGCTATTTCCTAGTCCTCTACCGCTACCATGTGCTCAACTTTGCGAATCATACCCCGGATTTCAGGAGTATCCGGCAAAGTCACCGTTTTCTGCAGTTTCGTCAATTGCAGTCCTTTGAGCACCTTGGCAAAATATTCTTTGCGCCCGATCGGACTACGCTTCAGCGTTACTTTAATTTTACCAACCATGACCATCTCCCTGGCGTCGAGATTATTCCGCCGCCGCTGCGGACAGGCCGCGTCGTTGCATGATTTCTTCTGGACTTTTCAGTCGGCTCAAAGCATTCAGGGTTGCCTTGACAACATTATGCGGATTGTTCGACCCCAGGCACTTCGAAAGAATATCTGCGACTCCGGCTGCCTCAAGAACAGCGCGTGCCGCCCCTCCTGCGATCACACCGGTACCAGCCGAGGCGGGTTTCAACAACACCTTTCCCGCACCGTACTTGCCGATCACATCAAAAGGAATCGATTTGCCTTGCAACGGAACTCTAATCATGTTGCGTTTTGCAGCTTCAACTCCTTTACGGATGGCTTCAGGCACCTCGCGGGCCTTGCCGAGTCCATATCCCACACAACCCTGGCCGTCACCGACAACAACAAGCGCGGAAAAGCTGAAACGCCGACCACCCTTCACAACTTTTGCGCAACGATTAATATGAACTACGCGGTCGGTCAGGTCCAATTCGTTCGGATCGATACGATGCAAGAGATCCTCCTTTAAAACGTCAAACCGGCTTCACGTGCAGCCTCAGCCAGTGCTTTAACACGGCCGTGGTACAGAAACCCGTTACGGTCAAATACAACTTTCCTGATATCCCTGGCGAGCGCCAACTCGGCAATCGCCTTGCCAACCGCTTTCGCCGCAGCAACATTTCCGGTAGATTTTAAATCGCCGTAAACCGCAGCAGAAGTAGTGGAGACTGACGCCAGCGTGCTACCGGTCGAATCTTCGATAATCTGAGCGTAAATATGTTTGGCACTGCGAAACACACAAAGCCGGGGTCTCTCGGTGGTGCCTGTCACCTTCTGCCGAACCCGCACTTGGCGCTTCATTCTGCCCAAACGTCTTGTTTTTGCAACGTTCACAGTTGTTCTCCTTAAACTTAAACTGTAGACTTATTTTTTACCAGTCTTGCCGGCCTTACGAACAATCCGCTCATCAGCGTACTTAATCCCTTTGCCTTTATACGGCTCAGGCTCACGAAAAGAACGTATCTTCGCGGCTGTCGCCCCGACCAATTCCTTATCAGTCCCGCGAATCGTGATTTTTGTTTGTTTCTCAACTTCAGCTTCAATCCCGGCAGGCAAGGGATACTCTATCGGATGAGAATAGCCCAAAGCCAGGTTTAACACGGTTCCTTTAAGATCGGCCCGGTAACCCACACCGCTGATTTCAAGCACCTTGCTGAAGCCGGTCACGACACCGTCAACCATATTCGCCAACAGAGTACGAGCCAAACCAAGCATCGCCGTATTTGTTTGCGTGGCATCAGCCAGAGACACGGTAATCAAATCTGCACCGACATCAACTTTGACGCCCGGTGGCACAACCTTGCTCAGTTTACCTTTTGTACCCTGAACGCTCAACGTACCACCATCAAGCGCAACCCTCACGCCTGAAGGTATAATAATGGGTTTTTTCCCGATTCTTGACATGCTAGGAACTCCTTAAACGGTTGTTACCAGACGGTAAACAACACCTCACCACCAACCTGAGCCTCACGAGCTGCCACATCGTGCATGACCCCCTTCGAGGTCGACAGAATCGAACAACCCAGGCCGTTTTTCACTTGCGGAATTTCACTGCACCCGACAAACGAGCGACGACCGGGCTTTGAAACGCGCTGGATCTCGTGAATAATGTGCTGATTGTTATCGTCATACTTTAAATAAATACGCAACACGCCCTGTTTATCGTCACTTGTGGTCTTGAAGTTCTTGATGTACCCCTGCTCCTTAAGAACAGTTGCAATCGCAACCTTCAAATTAGAAGATGGCATATCAATTTTCTGATGCTTCGCCACTCCGGCGTTCCTGATGCGTGTCAACAAATCCGCAATCGGGTCTGTCATTCCCATCGATAGTACTCCTTGTTCACCAGCTCGATTTGATCACGCCGGGGATTTTGCCTTCAGACGCCAGTTTTCGCAGACAGATCCGGCACATATTGAATTTACGATAATAGGCCCGCGGACGTCCGCAGAGCGGACAGCGGTTATTTTGTCTTACTTTGAACTTCGGCGTCCGCTGTGCCTTGAGTATCATTGATTTTTTCGCCACTATTTCCTCCGCTACTCTTCTTATTTACGGAAGGGCATGCCAAGACTGGAGAGTAACGCACGGCCACCCTCATCATTCCCAGCCGATGTGACGACGGTCACATTAAGCCCTTTAACCTTATCAATTTTTTCCAGATCAATTTCCGGAAAAATGATCTGTTCCTGGATCCCCATGGTGTAGTTGCCACGCCCATCAAACCCCTTGGGCGAAACCCCCTTGAAGTCACGGACGCGCGGCAGGGCGACATTGATCAAACGATCCAGGAACTCATAAGCACGTTCGCGACGCAGGGTCACCATGCAACCGATCGGCATCCCCTCTCGCAACTTGAATTGAGCGATCGAACGTTTAGCGCGGGTAATCACAGCTTTTTGCCCGGTAATCAAGCCGAGTTCTTCAACCGCAGACTCCAGCACCTTGATATTCTGAATGGCCTCCCCGAGCCCCATATTGACAACAACTTTGTCAATTCTGGGAACCTGCATCACGTTCTTCAGTTGCAGGCCACCCATCAATTTGGGTGCCAGTTCAGTCCGATATTTTTCCATTAATCTGGCCATGAAGCTACTCCGTTACTTATCGACGATTTCATTGCACTTCTTGCAGAAGCGTACCTTGCCGCCATCGTCAAGAATGCGGACTCCGGTGCGAGTCGGTTTATTACACGCCGGACACACCAATTGAACATTGGATACGGCCATCGGTGCTTCCTTCTCAATAATACCGCCCTCATTATTCGACTGTGTCGGACGGGTGTGACGCTTGACCACGTTCAGGTTTTCCACCATAACGCGTTCTTTTTCAGGAATCACCTTCAGTACGCGCCCGGTTTTCCCTTTATCTTTACCCGCTATAATCATCACCATGTCATCTTTTTTGACATGAAGCTTGATTGCCGCCATTGTAATCCGTCTCCCAACTTGTATTAAAGAACTTCCGGTGCCAGTGAAACGATCTTCATAAAACGCCGGGCTCGCAATTCACGAGCAACCGGACCGAAAATACGCGTACCGACCGGTTCCCCTGCGGCGTTAACAACGACCGCAGAGTTTTTGTCAAAACGTATGTAGGAGCCATCAGGGCGACCAACTTCTTTCGCCGTTCTTACGATGACTGCCCGCACAACATCACCCTTTTTTACTTTTGAATTGGGCATTGCTTCCTTGACGGAGCAGACAATTATATCCCCAATGCCTGCATACTTGCGTTTCGACCCGCCAAGTACTTTGATACAGCAGAGTTTCCGAGCACCGGAATTATCCGCCACATCAAGCATGGACTGCATCTGAATCATGGCTGATATCTCCTAAACAATGACGTTCTTTTCAAGAATTTCGCGCACCCGCCAACGTTTGTCACGTGACAACGGACGGCATTCAACAATCAGAACCTTGTCACCGATTCCGCAGTTATTCAATTCGTCGTGCGCTTTATACTTGGTTCGCCGTTTGATATATTTCTTGTAAATCGGGTGTTTGGCCAGTTGATCGACGTTAACAACCACGGTCTTGTCCATTTTGTCACTTACGACAATCCCGACTTGGGTCTTCCGATTGCCTCGCTCTTGTGCCATCTTCATCCTCACGCTTCCGCTTCACCCTGCTTCTTGCGAAGCACGGTTTTAACCCGAGCAATATCTCGTCTCACCTGAGAAATCCGGGCGGTGTTTTCCAAATGTCCGGTATGGAGCTGAAAGCGGAGATTGAACATCTCCTGGTGCAGCTCCTGCTCCTTCTTATTCAACTCGGAGGTACTGAGTTCATTCATTTCATTAACCTTCATGACCTAGCTCCTCCCTGGCCACAAACTTGGTCCTGACCGGAAGTTTATGTGCCGCAAGACGCAACGCCTCGCGTGCGATTTCCTCCGTAACACCCTGCATTTCATAAAGTATGACCCCGGGCCGGATCACAGCAACCCAACTGTCAGGAGATCCTTTACCTTTCCCCATCCGTGTTTCGGCGGGCTTGCTGGTCAATGGTTTATCGGGAAACACGCGAATCCAAATCTTACCCCCCCGTTTTATATAACGGGTCATGGCACGACGAGCTGCTTCAATCTGGCGGGAAGACAGCCAACCACAGGTCAACGCCTGCAGACCATAGTCGCCGAAAGTCAATTCGACACCGCCGGGAGCAGCTCCGGTCATGCGCCCCTTGAACTGCTTTCTATGTTTAACCTTTTTAGGCATTAGCATGACAGAAAACTCCTATCCAATCTTACTGCTGCTCACGCTGCAGAACTTCACCTTTGAAAATCAGAACCTTGACCCCAATAATTCCATAGGTGGTTTTTGCTTCAGCAAATCCGTAATCAATATCCGCGCGGAGGGTGTGCAAGGGCACCCGGCCCTCACGATACCATTCAGTGCGACTCATTTCTGCACCACCAAGGCGACCGGCACAATTGATCTTGATCCCTTGAGCTCCGAATTTAAGCGCCTGTGTCACACTCTTTTTCATCGCCCGACGGAACGCCACCCGCCGCTCCAGTTGCAACGCTACGTTCTCCGCAACCAGTTGAGCATTAACTTCAGGTTTACGAACTTCCTGAATATTGATGAAGACCTCTTTATCGGTAATTTTGGCCAGGTCGCGCTTCAGCGCTTCAACCTCAGCACCTTTTTTGCCGATAATAATTCCTGGTCGGGCCGCAAAAATATTCAATTTTGCCTTATTTGCAGCGCGTTCAATTTCTATCTTGGCAATTCCGGCGTGAAAAAGTCGCTTCTTCAGATAATCGCGAAGCTTGATATCCTCATGCAACAACGCAGCGTAATCTTTTTCAGCGTACCAGCGCGAGTCCCAGGTACGAATGACCCCCAGACGGAAGCCTATTGGGTGAACTTTCTGGCCCAAACCTACACCTCCTCAACTATCTCTCATCCAGAACCACAAAAATGTGGCTGGTTGGTTTACGGATACGGGTTGCTCGACCTTGAGCACGCGGCATAAAACGCTTGAGTGCTGGGCCCTGATCCACAGTGATTGTTTTCAGGTAAAGACGGTCAACATCAGAGACCCCGCTCTGTTCCGCGTTCGCAACTGCAGAATTAACCAACTTTGTCAAAACCGGCGCCGCTTTTTGCGGTGAAAACCGGAGAATATTTAACGCCTCCTGGACCTGTTTGCCACGTACCATGTCGGCAACCAGCCGCGTTTTCTGCGCGGACATCCGGACGTATCTCAATTTTGCTTTCGCTTCCATGAAATCGGCTCCTTACGGACTTACTTGCGCTTGCTTTTCTTGTCCGCCCCGTGACCGTAATAGGTCCGTGTCGGTGCAAATTCACCTAATTTGTGACCAACCATGTTTTCCGTCACAAAGACCGGAATAAACTTGCGTCCATTGTGGACGGCAAAGGTCAGCCCGACAAACTCGGGGAGAATGGTCGATCGCCGCGACCAGGTCTTGATCACTTTATGGGATCCGGCACTGGTTGCATCAACCTTCCGCGCCAGACTTTCTTCAACGTAAGGACCTTTTTTGATAGATCTCGACACTGTTGTCTCCTTACTCTACCGCTTTATTTTGTTCTTTTACGTACAATGAACCGATCCGTACGCTTGCTAGAACGTGTCTTATAACCTTTAGTCGGCACACCCCAGGGAGTGACCGGATGACGTCCACCAGAACTTTTACCCTCACCACCGCCGTGCGGGTGATCGACCGGGTTCATCGCAACACCGCGCGATTGAGGACGCTTCCCGAGCCAACGATTACGACCGGCCTTACCAATCTTGACATTCTCATGATCAGTATTGCCAACCTGGCCAATCGTTACCCGGCATTCCTGCATCACCAGACGAACCTCGCCAGAGGGCAGGCGAAGCTGAGCATATTTCCCCTCTTTAGCTGCAATCATCGCATAAGTTCCGGCACTGCGCGCCAACTGCCCTCCCTTGCCCGGCTTAAGCTCGATGTTATGAACCCAGGTGCCCAGCGGAATCGAGCGAATCGACATGGCATTGCCAGGCTTGATATCAGCCTGTTCGCTGGTGATCACGGTAGTCCCGACATCCAGGCCAACCGGAGCAAGAATGTAGCCTTTTTCTCCATCTGCATAAACCAGAAGAGCAATACGTGCACTGCGGTTCGGGTCATACTCAATCGAAGCAACTTTGGCCGGGACATCAGCTTTGTCGCGACAAAAATCGATAATCCGATATTTGCGTTTGTGACCGCCGCCGGTGTGCCGCTTGGTAATCCGGCCATAGTTATTACGCCCGCCAGTTTTGCTCAGCGGTGCCAACAACGACTTTTCAGGCGTGGTCTTGGTAATTTCCTCAAAAGTCGAGCTCGTCATGTTGCGACGGCCCGGCGAGGTCGGTTTATACTTTTTGATCGCCATTATAGAAACTCCGTATCACTTAAAATAGAGTTCGTCTCTTACACGCCGAAGAAATCGATATCGCCGTCTGCCAAAGTGACGTATGCTTTCTTCCAGTTCGAACGCTTACCAAAATTGCGCCCGACACGCTTTCTTTTGCCAGCCACCAGAACGGTATTCACGTTCTTGACCTTGACATCAAAGGCCTTTTCAACGGCTTGTTTGATCTCGATTTTGTTGGCATCAAGCGCAACCTCAAAGGCTACCACTTGTCCAATTTCTTTTTGCTCATTGGTTTTCTCGGTAATGAGAGGTTTTTTGAGTATCTGATGTAGCTGCTTCATGATCCCAATGATCCTTCCAAACGCTCAATGGCCGCTTCAGTAATAACCAAATTGCCATATTTGAGCACGTCATAAACATTCACCCCATCCGCGCGCAGAACCTTCACATGAGGAAGGTTGCGGGCGGAAAGCTCAATCTTCACATCCGCTTCATCGATCACAATCAAAGCGTTTTGAAGTTCAAAGCGTTTCAATACCTCGGCAAACGCCTTGGTGCTGATCGTTTCAAGTTCAATTGTGTTTAACACCGTGAGCTTCTCACCCTTGACCCGCGCGGAAAGGGCACTGCACAGTGCCGACTTTTTCACCTTGCGGTTCAATTTAAACCTGTAGTCACGCGGTTTGGGGCCAAAAGCAACGCCCCCGCCGACAAAGTGAGGGGCACGAATAGTCCCCTGGCGGGCGTTACCGGTGCCTTTTTGTTTATAAGGCTTCTTGCCGCCACCACGCACCTCACCACGACTCTTGGTCGATGAGGTCCCCTGACGACGTGCGGCCAGTTGATAGCGGACCATGTCATGAATCAGATAACCCTTGACGTCGGCGCCGAAGACAGCATCGGCCAGCTCACGCTCAGAGACCTGATTGCGTTGAATATCGTAAACTGCTACTTTTGCCATGATTATCTCCTGAACGTCGTGTCGCGCTTACTTGACGCTCTTGCTACTTTTACGAATCATCACTATGCCATTTTTTGACCCAGGGACAGCACCCTTAATCAATACCAGATTTTGCTCAGCACGAACTTCAACGACCTGAAGGTTTTGTGTCGTCACCCGTACGTTGCCCATCTGGCCAGGCATCTTTTTCCCTTTGAACACGCGACTTGGCCAGGCACTACAACCAATTGAACCGGGTGCACGATGAAAATGTGAACCGTGCGAACCGCGTCCGCCGGAGAACCCCCAGCGTTTGATGACCCCCTGGAACCCCTTCCCCTTACTGGTTCCAGTCACATCAACCTGTTCACCAACACTTAAAAACTCACCGCAGGTAATCTCGTCGCCAACCCGGTAATTATCAGCTTCATCGACAGGAACTTCACGAAGAAACTTAAATGCCCCCTTACCGGCCAACTGGAAATGCCCAGCTTCCGGCTTGCTGACGCGCTGCTGGAGTTTCGTTTGAAATCCAAGCTGGAGAGCATTATAACCGTCACGTTCCACTGTCTTTTTCTGTACAATGACACAGGGTCCGGTTTCAACAACCGTCACCGGAACACGCTTGCCATCAGCAGTGAAAACCTGAGTCATACCAAGTTTTTTTCCCAGAATTCCATTTACCATTGTCTGTACCTTTATGCTCTATCGTCAACAGATGTCGCTAGAGTTTAATTTCGACGTCCACACCAGCAGAAAGATCGAGTTTCATCAACGCATCAACCGTCTGCTGAGTCGGTTCAAGGATATCGAGCAGACGCTTGTGAGTCCGCATCTCAAACTGCTCACGACTCTTTTTGTCCACATGAGGCCCGCGCAGCACACAATACTTATTGATGATTGTGGGGAGCGGAATCGGACCAGCAACCCGTGCACCGGTGCGCTTTGCTGTATCCACAATTTCACTTACCGACACATCAAGAAGCTTATGATCATAAGCCTTCAAGCGAATTCTAATTTTCTGATTCGACATAATTCTTCCTCATATTACTCAATAATCTTGGCAACAACGCCGGCGCCGACGGTACGGCCACCTTCGCGAATCGCAAAGCGCAGCCCTTCGTCCATTGCGATCGGGGTGATCAGGTCGACCGTCATGGCGACATTATCGCCCGGCATGACCATCTCGATTCCTTCAGGCAGCTCGCAAATCCCGGTCACATCGGTGGTCCGGAAGTAAAACTGCGGACGATAGCCCTTGAAGAACGGGGTGTGACGGCCACCTTCTTCTTTGGTCAGAATATAGGCCTCGGCACCGAACTTGGTGTGCGGGGTGATGCTGCCGGGCTTGGCCAGAACCTGACCACGCTCGATGTCTTCGCGCTTGACGCCGCGCAACAGAATCCCGCAGTTGTCTCCCGCCTGCCCTTGATCAAGCAGCTTGCGGAACATCTCGACGCCGGTGACAACCGATTTGGCGGTCGCCTTCATCCCGACGATTTCGACTTCATCCTGAACCTTGATGACGCCGCGCTCGACCCGACCGGTGGCAACCGTACCACGCCCGGAGATCGAGAAGACGTCTTCAACCGGCATCAAAAACGGACGGTCAATGGCGCGCTCCGGCTCGGGAATGTAGCTGTCAACGGCGGCCATCAATTCGAGAACCTTGTCTTTGCCGATGGCATCATCGCGCCCTTCAAGAGCGGCCAGGGCAGATCCGGCAATGATCGGAATATCGTCGCCGGGAAAATCGTAGGACGACAGCAGTTCGCGGACTTCCAGCTCGACCAGCTCCAGCAGCTCTTCGTCGTCAACCATGTCGGCTTTGTTCAAAAAGACCACCATGGCCGGGACACCGACCTGACGAGCCAGCAGGATATGCTCACGGGTCTGGGGCATCGGACCGTCGGCGGCGGAACAGACCAGAATCGCGCCGTCCATCTGCGCGGCACCGGTGATCATGTTCTTGACATAGTCGGCGTGGCCGGGGCAGTCAACGTGTGCGTAGTGACGATTTAAAGTTTCGTACTCGACGTGGGCGGTGGCGATAGTAATCCCGCGCTCACGCTCTTCCGGGGCGTTGTCGATGGCGTCAAAGGCTTTGAATTCACCTTTGCCGGTCAGCTCCATCAAAACCTTGGTGATGGCGGCGGTCAGTGTCGTCTTGCCATGGTCAACGTGACCGATCGTCCCAATATTGACGTGGGGCTTTGTTCTCTCAAATTTTGCTTTGGCCATGCCTGAACCTCTTTCCGACTATTTATTACTCTCGGGAAATGTAGTTAACCCTTGATTTTTGCGATAACTTCTTCAGCAATTGCCTTCGGTACCTGCTCGTAGTGCTCAAATGTCATCGTATAGGTCGCGCGCCCCTGGGTGGCGCTGCGCACATCGGTCGCATATCCGAACATATTGGACAGCGGCACCTGCGCCTTGATGACCTGGGCATTACCGCGTGATTCCATTCCCATGATACGCCCGCGACGACTGTTCAGATCGCCAATCACGTCACCCATATACTCTTCAGGAACGACGACCTCGACGGCCATGATCGGTTCCAGCAAAACCGGACCGGCTTTCTTGGCCCCTTCCTTGAAACCCATCGAACCAGCAATCTTGAATGCCATCTCCGAAGAGTCAACATCATGATAGGAACCGTCAAAGCAGGTAACCTTGACGTCGGCAATCGGAAACCCTGCCAGGACACCATTCTCAGAGGCCTCACGCGCCCCCGCACCGACGGCAGGAATATATTCACGCGGAATAACCCCGCCTTTAATGGCGTCGATAAACTCAAATCCGGCACCGGGCTCCTGCGGCTCGATACGCAACCAGCAGTCGCCGTATTGCCCACGGCCACCTGACTGACGCACAAACTTGCCCTGCACTTCAACCGACTTGGTAATCGTCTCGCGATAAGCCACTTGCGGCTGACCGATATTCGCTTCGACCTTAAACTCACGCTTCATCCGGTCAATGATGATCTCAAGATGCAGCTCACCCATCCCCGAGAGGATCGTCTGTCCGGTTTCTTCATCAGTAAAGATAGTCAGGGATGGATCTTCCTGTACCAGCTTAGCGATCGCAGCACCCATCTTCTCCTGATCACTCTTGGTCTTCGGTTCAACCGCAATACTGATAACCGGTACCGGGAAGTCCATCGACTCCAGAAGACAGGGTTGCTTGATATCACACAGGGTATCACCGGTCGTCGAGTACTTGAGGCCGACCGCTGCGGCGATATCACCAGCGTAAACCTGTTTGATTTCTTCACGCTTGTTGGCATGCATCTTCAGCAGGCGACCGAAACGCTCTTTTTTATCTTTATTGGCATTCAGCACATGCGCGCCAGACTCAGCAACACCGGAATAGACGCGGAAGAAAGTCAACTGCCCGACAAACGGGTCAGACATGACCTTGAATGCCAGCGCGGCAAACGGTTCTTCATCTGACGCGGGGCGCGTTAACTCCTGCGTTCCATCCGTCGTCGTTCCAGGAATTGCGGGAACATCGAGCGGAGAAGGCATGTAGTCGATAACCGCATCCAACAACGGCTGTACGCCCTTGTTCTTGAATGCCGAACCACAGAGCACCGGATTGATTTCAAGATTGATTGTTGCGCGACGAATCCCGGCTTTAACCTCAGCGATGCTCAACTCCTCGCCACCGAGATATTTCTCCATCAACGTTTCATCGTTAGAGGAAATTTCTTCGAGTATGACTTCACGAGCAGCAGCAACTTCGTCGGCCATATCGGCAGGGATTTCAGCAATTTCGAACTCGGCACCCATCGATGCATCGTCATAGATAATTGCTTTCATCTCGACCAGATCGACAATCCCGGTGAAATAATCTTCTTTGCCGATAGGCAGCTGAATGGGAACGGGGTTGGCACCAAGACGGTCTTTCATCATCTGCACGCCATGCATAAAATCGGCACCGATGCGATCCATCTTGTTGACAAAGGCAATACGGGGGACATGATACTTGTCAGCCTGACGCCAGACGGTCTCAGACTGGGGCTCAACGCCGCCGACGGAACAGAAAACCGCTACGGCACCATCAAGCACTTTAAGGGAGCGCTCTACTTCGATAGTGAAGTCAACGTGTCCGGGGGTATCAATAATATTGATGCGATGGTCTTTCCAGAAACAGGTTGTTGCAGCAGAGGTGATGGTAATCCCACGCTCCTGCTCCTGCTCCATCCAATCCATGGTCGCCGCACCATCATGGACTTCGCCAATCTTGTGCGAGACACCGGTATAATAAAGCACCCGTTCTGTCGTGGTGGTTTTACCGGCATCAATATGGGCCATGATGCCTATATTACGCGTTTTATTTAATGCAACTTGACGTGCCACGGTATTCTAATCTCCCGCTAAAAGCGTTCGCTTTATTGATTACCAGCGATAATGAGCAAACGCCTTATTGGCCTCAGCCATGCGATGCGTGTCATCTTTTTTCTTCACCGATGCGCCACGATTGTTAGACGCATCAAGGAATTCTCCAGCCAGTCGTTCGCGCATCGATTTCTCACCACGCTTGCGTGCGAAGGTGATGATCCAACGCGTTGCCAAAGCATCACGGCGGCTGTAACGCACCTCAACGGGAACCTGATAGGTAGCACCACCGACACGGCGGGAACGAACCTCAAGCACCGGACGAACATTTGCGAGTGCCTTCTTGAAAACCTCAAGAGCATCCTCACCCGTCCGTTCTTCAACCAGACTCAAAGCTCCGTAAACGATCTGCTCGGCGACACTCTTCTTGCCGTCCAGCATCAGGTTGTTCATAAATTTAGCGATCAATCGATCGTTGTATTTCGGATCAGGAAGAATCTCCCGCTTTGCAACCACTCTTCTTCTTGGCATAACGTCCTCTCAGCCCGTCTTGTTACTTCGGCCGCTTGGCTCCGTACTTGGAGCGGCTCTTCATACGATTTTTTACACCGGCAAGGTCAAGAGCCCCCCGCACAATAGTGTAGCGCACGCCCGGCAAGTCCTTTACCCGGCCACCACGAATCAACACCACCGAGTGCTCCTGAAGATTGTGCCCGACACCCGGAATATATGAAGTTACAACCATTCCGTTGGTCAAACGAACCCGGGCAACTTTACGCAAAGCTGAGTTCGGTTTCTTCGGAGTCGTCGTATAAACCCGCGTACATACTCCGCGCTTCTGAGGATTACCCTTTAGCGCAGGCGTGGTCGATTTCTTTTCTTTTTTCTGGCGTCCATTACGGATCAACTGATTTATTGTCGGCATTAAACTACTCCCGAATCACTTTGTCTTCACTTATCAAAAGAGCGTTTGTTCCCCAGAGGAAAACTCGCCGAATCTATCAACCCGGCGGGTCGTTGTCAAGCGCTTTTTTTTATTTATGCGCTTTTTCTTCCCGGGTGGCACTACTCCTCAGAAACCACACCCTGATCCGCCTCTACGGCATCCAGATCAAGGTCAACATCCTCTTCTTCAACCAACGGATCATCCAGATCATCCAAGATATCAAGCCCTTCGATCCGCACGACCTCCTCCGCGCGTTCTTCCGGCTCCTCAATCAGCAGGGTTGCACTTCGATACTTGGCGACCCCGGTTCCCGCCGGGATCAGACGACCCATAATGACATTCTCCTTGAGCCCCCGCAGATAGTCAACCTTGCCGGCAATCGCCGCCTGCGTGAGAACCTTGGTCGTTTCCTGAAACGATGCTGCCGAGATAAAGGACTCAGTCGACAGAGATGCCTTCGTGATTCCCAACATCAACGGCTCACCGACTGCCGGTTGACCATCATCGTTCATTACGCGCTGGTTCTCCAGTTCAAACTCAATCCGGTCAACCTGGTCATCGAGCAAGAATTTGGTATCACCAACCTGCTTGATACTCACCCGGCGCAGCATCTGACGAACGATCGTCTCAATGTGCTTATCGTTGATTTTGACCCCTTGCAGGCGGTAAACCTCCTGAACTTCGTCAACCAGGTATTTCGCCAGCTCCTTTTCACCAAGAACACGCAGAATATCGTGAGGGTTACTTGAACCATCCATCAGCGCCTCACCGGCCTTGACATAGTCGCCTTCATGAACGCTGATATGCTTGCCCTTCGGAATCAGATATTCCTTGCTCTCGCCAAGATCAGGGGTAACGACGACTTTCCGTTTGCCTTTCGAATCTTTGCCAAAAGACACGACCCCGTCAATTTCGGAGATAACCGCGAACTCTTTCGGCTTGCGTGCCTCAAAAAGCTCGGCGACGCGCGGCAGACCACCAGTAATATCCTTGGTCTTGGTCGTTTCCCGCGGAATTTTCGCCAGGATATCCCCGGCGCTGACCAGATCACCCTCGGAGACTGAAATATTGGCGCCAACCGGGAGCATATAACGCGCGGGAGCGCCATTACCCAGTTTTGCTGTCTTGCCGTCCTCCCCCTTCAGGGTCAGTCGAGGCCGTTTGTCAGCATCTTTGTACTCGACAATAACCTTGCGTGACAGCCCGGTAACCTCGTCAACCTGCTCCTCCATGGTGGCGCCTTCGAGGATATCGCCAAAACGGACAAGCCCCGGAATCTCGGTCAGAATCGGAATGGTGTACGGGTCCCACTCCGCCAGCAAAGCAGCGGGTTTCACCGGACCGTTTTCAGCGATCCGCAACACGGCACCGTAAACCACCGCGTAACGTTCGCGCTCGCGACCGGTTTCGTCAACCACCGCTATTTCGGCGTTACGGTTCATGACAACATGGAGACCATGGCTGTTGACGACCGTACTGAGGTTGATGTATTTGAGTGTCCCCTCAAAACGTGCTTCGAGTGATGTTTGCTCGGCCTTTCGTGACGCCGTCCCGCCAATATGGAAGGTCCGCATCGTCAACTGGGTTCCAGGCTCACCAATCGACTGGGCAGCAATGACTCCGACCGCCTCGCCGAGGTTAACCAGGTGACCACGAGCCAGATCACGCCCGTAACAGGAGGCACAAATACCACGACGGCTTTGACATGTCAGCACCGAACGGATGGACAGTTTTTCCAGACCTGCTGTCTCAATCTTCTTGACCAGATCTTCGTCGATTTGCTGATTGGCTTCGACCAGAACCTCGCCGGTCACCGGATCAAGAACATCGTCCAGTGTGGTTCGACCAAGGATGCGATCGCCCAACGGCTCGATAACTTCGCCCCCTTCAGTAAGCGACGAAACGGTAATACCGTCGATTGTCCCGCAATCTTGTTCAGTAATAATAGCATCCTGGGCGACATCAACCAGTCGACGCGTCAGATAACCGGAGTTAGCCGTCTTGAGCGCGGTGTCAGCCAGACCTTTACGTGCGCCGTGTGTCGAAATGAAGTACTGCAGAACGGTCAGACCTTCACGGAAGTTCGCGGTAATCGGTGTCTCGATAATTTCACCGGAAGGCTTGGCCATCAATCCCCGCATCCCTGCGAGCTGACGAATCTGCTGGGCGCTACCACGAGCTCCAGAATCAGCCATCATGTGGATAGCATTAAACGACGGGATCTTGATCGTGGTCTTGCCATCCGGCGACACCATTTCATCGACCGACAAGTCGCCAAGCATCGTTCCGGCAATATCTTCCGTACACTTGGCCCAGATATCGATAACCTTGTTATAACGCTCACCGTCGGTGATCAGACCTTCAGTGTACTGCTGCTGAATTTCTTTAACCTCACCGACTGCGGCAGCGATAAATGCCCCCTTACTCTCCGGAATAACCATGTCATCAAGACAGATCGAGATACCGGCGATCGTCGAATAGCGGAAACCGGTTTCCTTGAGGCGGTCGGCCAGGATAACGGTCGCCTTGTTGCCCGCCAGGCGGAAACACACGTCAATCAATTCGGCGACATGTTTCTTGGTCATGACCTTATTGACCCATTCAAACGGAATCTCCGCCGGAATGACTTCGCGCAACAACACCCGCCCGACCGTCGTTTCAATGCGCTCAACCGGCGTTCCTTGCGCGGCGGGCATTCTCACGATAATTTTGGCCTGCAGATCGGCTTCCCCCGCATCGAACGCGATCCGGACCTCTTCCGGTGAAGAAAAAATCTTCCCTTCGCCGGCAACGAAAGCCCGATCGCGGGTCATGTAATAGATGCCGAGAACCATGTCCTGTGAAGGGACGATGATCGGCTTACCGTTCGCCGGCGACAGAATATTATTCGTCGACATCATCAGAACCCGCGCTTCAATCTGACTTTCGATTGACAACGGCAGGTGAACCGCCATCTGGTCACCGTCAAAATCGGCATTGAATGCGGTACAAACCAGCGGATGAAGTTGTATCGCCTTCCCCTCGATCAATACCGGCTCGAACGCCTGGAATCCAAGGCGGTGCAAGGTCGGCGCGCGGTTGAGCATCACCGGGTGCTCCTTGATAACCTCCTCCAGCACGTCCCATACTTCGGTTTTTTCCTTTTCCACCATCTTTTTGGCACTTTTGATCGTGGTACAAAAGCCTTTTTCTTCCAGCTTGTTGTAGATAAACGGCTTAAAAAGTTCGAGTGCCATCTTTTTGGGCAGCCCGCACTGGTGGAGTTTCAATTCCGGTCCGACGACGATAACTGAACGCCCGGAATAATCGACCCGTTTACCCAGCAGGTTCTGCCGGAAACGCCCGCCTTTCCCCTTGAGCATATCGGAGAGCGACTTCAGCGGGCGCTTGTTCGGACCGGTGATCGCCCGACCACGACGGCCATTATCAAACAGGGCATCAACCGATTCCTGCAACATGCGCTTTTCATTGCGGATAATGACTTCGGGAGCGCGCAGCTCCATCAGGCGTTTAAGGCGGTTATTACGGTTGATCACCCGCCGATAAAGATCGTTCAGATCGGACGTCGCAAACCGACCGCCATCGAGCGGAACCAGTGGTCGCAACTCAGGCGGCAGGACCGGGAGCGTTTCGAGGATGATCCATTCGGGGCGATTGCCACTTTCGCGAAACGCTTCAACGACCTTGAGCCGCTTTGACAACTTTTTACGGCGCGCCTCGCTGGTCGCCTCTTTCATCTCCTCGCGCAAAGCTGCACCCAACGTCTCAACATCGATCGCACTGAGTAGCTCGCGAATCGCTTCCGCCCCCATTCCGGCACTGAACTGACCGGCATATTCATCCATCAGCTCGCGATACTTGTCTTCACTGAGAATCTGACCGTCAAGCAGCGGCGTATCACCCTTATCAAGAACCACGTAAGCTTCAAAATAAAGAATCTTTTCCAGCTCCTTGAGCGTCATGTCAAGGAGCGTACCAATCCGTGACGGCAATGACTTCAGGAACCAGATATGGGCAACGGGACAAGCCAGGTCAATATGACCAAGACGCTCGCGGCGCACCTTGCTCGGGATAACTTCAACCCCGCACTTCTCGCAGACAATCCCGCGGTGTTTCATCCGCTTGTACTTGCCGCAATTACACTCGTAATCCTTGGTCGGACCGAAGATCTTCGCGCAGAACAGTCCATCACGTTCCGGCTTAAAGGTACGATAGTTAATCGTTTCCGGTTTTTTTACTTCACCGAAAGAACGTTCCCGAATCTTTTCCGGCGAAGAAATCGACAGCCGGATTGCATTGAAATTCAAAGCATCATTCGGTCGATCAAAGAGGCTGAAAATATCTTCCACAGCGCATCCTCCTTATAGGATGGTGGTTATTCTTCTTCCAGAAGTTCGACATCAAGACAGAGCGACTGAAGCTCTTTTATCAAGACGTTAAACGACTCCGGCAATCCCGCTTCAAGAGTATGCTTGCCCTTGACGATGGCTTCATAAATTCGTGTCCGCCCGGCAACATCATCCGACTTGACGGTCAGGAACTCCTGCAAAGCGTGCGCGGCACCATAAGCCTCCATCGCCCAGACCTCCATCTCACCCAGGCGCTGGCCGCCGAACTGTGCCTTGCCGCCCAGCGGCTGTTGCGTCACCAGACTGTAAGGGCCAATCGACCGGGCATGAATCTTGTCGTCAACCAGGTGATGGAGTTTGAGAACATACATGATACCGACCGTGATCTGTTCCTTAAACGCGATTCCGGTCTTGCCGTTGTAGAGCGTCATCTGCCCTGAACTTTTAAAACCGGCCTTGACCATCTCGCCCTTCATCTGTTCTTCACTGACCCCTTCAAAAACCGGCGAGGCCATCGGCACGCCGTTCGCCAAGCGCTTTGTCAGTGCACGAATCTCATCATCATCAAGCCCGTCGATAAACTTGTTGAGACTCTTGTCATCATAAATCTCCTTGACTTTCGTCTTGAGCTTTTTGACGTTGAATTCTGCATCAAGCATCGCCTGAATCTGTTTTCCCAGCCCCCAGGCCCCCAGACCGAGGTGGGTTTCCAGAATCTGTCCGACGTTCATCCGTGAAGGGACCCCGAGCGGGTTGAGGACGATCTCAACCGGTGTGCCATCTTCCATGTAAGGCATATCCTCCACCGGCAAAACACGCGACAGGACACCTTTGTTACCGTGGCGCCCGGCCATTTTGTCACCCACCTGGAGTTTGCGTTTAATGGCGATATACACCTTGACCATCTTAATAACACCCGGCGGCAGGTCGTCACCACGCTTGAGCTTTTCAATTTTGTCGGCAAAGACGCTTTTAATGACTTCTTCCCGCTCGGCAAGACGCAGAAACAGGTTTGCCACCCGATCTTCAGTCTCTTCATCATCCTCCAGCGAAATTTCCTGCCAGCGGCGGAACGGCACTTTTTCAAGCAGTTCCGCGGTCAGTTTCTTGCCTTTTGGCAACAGTGTTGCCCCTGACTCATCAGTAATGACAACGGCTGACTTGCACCCGAGCAGCATGTTGAGTAATTTGCTCTTGGCTGAATCGCGGATGATGTTGATTTCGTCACGCTGATCCTTGATCAGTTTTTCGATATCGGCATTTTCGATCAACTCGGTACGACTGTCTTTGTCCGCACCTTTGCGCGAAAAGACCTGCGCGCCGATAACCACCCCCTCGACCCCGGGTGGCACGCGCAACGACGTATCACGAACATCACCGGCCTTTTCTCCGAAGATGGCCCGCAACAGTTTCTCCTCCGGAGAAAGTTGCGTCTCCCCTTTCGGAGTGATTTTGCCAACCAGAATATCGCCGGGCTTGACCTCGGCACCGATACGAATGATCCCGCTCTCGTCCAGATCTTTCAGCGCATCTTCCCCCAGATTGGGAATATCGTCAGTAATTTCTTCCTTGCCGAGCTTGGTATCGCGTGCGACCCCCTCAAACTCCTCAATGTGAATCGACGTATAACGATCCTCCTTGACCAGCTTTTCGGAAATCAGGATCGAGTCTTCAAAGTTATACCCTTCCCACGGCATGAATGCGACCAGCACATTCTGGCCCAGGGCCAGTTCACCCCAATGGGTTGAAGGACCGTCAGCAATCATCTCGCCGCGCTTGACCTGGTCGCCAACCTTGACGATCGGTTTCTGGTTCAAACAGGTATTCTGATTGGAGCGAATAAACTTGGTCAGGTTGTAGATATCAACCCCGGTACCGGTCTCATCGTCTTCTTTTTCGTCAATCTTGACCACGATCCGGCTCGCATCGACTTTCTCAACGATCCCGCTGTGACGTGCAACCACTGCCGCGCCAGAGTCGTGAGCAACAATCCGCTCCATCCCGGTTCCTACCAGGGGGGCATCGGCGCGCAGCAGGGGAACCGCCTGACGCTGCATGTTCGAACCCATCAGCGCCCGGTTGGCATCATCATTTTCCAGAAAAGGGATCAACGACGCTGCAACTGACACCAATTGCTTCGGCGAAACGTCCATCAGGCTGATATCCTCACGGTTCATCAACATGAATTCGCCGTCTTTACGCGCATTAACCAGTTCATTAACAAAGTTTCCCTTGGCATCAAGGGGGGCATTCGCCTGCGCGATCGCGTGACGTTCTTCCTGCAGCGCGGAAAAATACTTGATCTCAGTTGTCGCCTGCCCCTCCTTGACGATGCGGTAAGGCGTTTCGACAAAGCCATATTCGTTGATCCGGGCGTACGTCGAAAGTGATGCAATCAAACCGATATTCGGGCCTTCCGGCGTTTCGATCGGGCACATCCGGCCATAGTGGGTCGGGTGTACGTCACGCACCTCAAAGCCGGCCCGTTCACGCGTCAGACCACCAGGTCCAAGGGCGGAAAGGCGTCGTTTATGCGTAATTTCAGAGAGTGGATTGGTCTGATCCATAAATTGTGACAGTTGCGACGAACCGAAAAACTCCTTAACCACCGCTGAAACTGGCTTGGAATTGATCAGGTCATGCGGCATCAGGCTGTCGATCTCTTGCAAACTCATCCGCTCCTTGATCGCCCGTTCCATCCGCACCAGGCCGACCCGATACTGATTTTCCAGCAATTCACCAACGGCCCGCACCCGGCGGTTACCGAGGTGATCGATATCATCAATCGACCCGTTACCGTTACGCAGATTGATCAGGTAACGAACCACTTCGAGGATATCTTCCTTGGTGAGGGTGGCGTGCTCAAGGGGGGTATCAAGGCCCAGCTTGAAATTTATTTTAAGGCGACCGACAGCTGACAGATCATAACGCTCGGCATTGAAAAAGAGGCTTTCAAAGAGTGCGGTCGCGCTGCGAATGGTCGGCGGATCACCGGGGCGCAGCCGCCGGTAAATCTCGATCATCGCGTCTTCAGGGGTCTGGACCTTGTCGATCAGCAACGTTTCACGCAGGTACGGGCCGACATACATATGATCGATAAACAGGACCTTGATCGAGTTAATCCCCCGCTCTTTAAGCTGAAGCAGCTTATCGGCGGTCAATTCCTCATTGCATTCAATGACGACTTCACCGGTCGATTCATCAACAATATCCGTCGAAGTGATACGCCCGAAGAGGTCCTCCTCCAGACACGGGACAAATTCGACACTGCGCTCAACAAGTTTGCGCACCGCTGCTTTGGTGATCTTGCGGTTCGCTTTAACAATGACTTCGCCGTCATCATCGACAATATCGACGGTGGCACGCTGACCGGTCAACAACTCCGGGTTGGAGCGTTTCATATAATTATCGCCGTCGAAAACAATCTCCTCAACCTGATAGTAAATATTGAGAAGTTCTTCGGCTGAATATCCCAGCGCTTTGAGCAGGACAGTAGCCGGAAGCTTGCGACGGCGGTCTATACGTACATAAAGAATATCTTTGTGGTCAAAATCAAAGTCCAGCCAGGAGCCGCGATAAGGAATCACCCGGGCGTTATAAAGAATCTTGCCACTGGAATGGGTTTTGCCCTTGTCATGGTCATAGAATACACCGGGGGAACGGTGCAACTGACTGACGATAACCCGCTCGGTGCCGTTAATGATAAAAGTGCCATTCTCGGTCATCAGCGGAATTTCGCCAAAATAGACTTCCTGCTCCTTGATGTCACGAATCGACTGCCCGCCGGATTCTTTGTCAACATCCCAGGAAAGCAGGCGCACCCGCACCTTCATCGGTGCGGCAAACGTCATGCCGCGTTGATGGCACTCCTCAACGTCATATTTCGGCGTCCCCAGCGAGTACGAGACATATTCCAAGGAGCTGGTTTCACTAAAATCACGAATCGGAAAGACTGAACGGAAAACGGCCTCCAGACCGATATTCTGGCGCGCTGACGAGGGCAGCTCGGCCTGCAAAAAACGTCGGTAGGAATTCTTCTGGATATCGATCAGGTTCGGAATATCAATAATTTTCTTGATATCATCGAAGTGCTTCCGCAGCATCTGGTTATTCGCAATCGAATAAGCCATGTTGTCTCCTTTGAGTATCGAAAGTAGAATAGCCAAGGCCGCTAAGAGCGACCTTGGCTAGAGATGATGCTATAGGGAAAATGTTACTTGAGCTCAACGCTTGCGCCGGCTTCCTCAAGCTGCTTCTTGAGTTCTGCGGCTTCGTCCTTCGACACCCCTTCTTTAACCGTTTGCGGGGCGCCATCAACCAGATCCTTGGCTTCCTTGAGCCCCAGACCGGTCACTGTACGTACCACCTTGATGACATTGATTTTTTTGTCGCCAGCAGCGGTCAAAACAACGTCAAACTCGTCTTTTTCTTCCGCAGCGGCTTCGCCACCGGCGGCAGGAGCGGCGACAACGGCAACTGGCGCAGCGGCAGAAACGCCAAACTTTTCTTCGAGTTCCTTGACCAGTCCAGCCAGCTCCAGAACGCTCATGTTTTCGATAAATGCAATCACTTGCTCTTTGGTAATGTCAGCCATGATGAATCCTCCGTATTTTTTGATCTATTCGTATCGAGATAAAGTTAATAAGCGATGCTGCCTCAAGCAGCTTTTTGTTCCTGAATGGCACCGAGAACCTGTACCAGAGAACGCGGTATAGCGGCCAGCACGCCGACGAAATTCGACACCGGCGCATTGAGCGAGCCGAGCATGTTTGCCAGCAGTTGGTCGCGGCTCGGCAGGTCTGCCAAAGCTTTGATGTCATCAACCGAGAGCAGTGTCCCGTTCAGAACACCCACCTTTAATTCAAAAGCAGTGTTAGCTTTGGCGAAGTCGGACAACACCTTGGCCGGTGCTACCGGATCATCCAGCACAATCGTCAATGATGTCGGACCGGCAAGGTACTCGTCGAGGCACTCCATGTCGGTCCCGCGTGAAGCCAGTCGCAACAGCGTGTTTTTAACAACACTGTACTCAACTCCGGTCGCACGCAACTTGCCACGCAAATCATCTGCCTGCTCAACCGTCAACCCGCGATAGTTCGTCAAGAAAGCGGCTTGCGCTTTTTTGAGCTTTTCGGAGAATTCAGCGACAACCTGTTCTTTCGTTGTTCTGTTCAATGTCTCTCCTCCTTTCTTGGAAATTTACAGGATCTTGCGAATCCCGTCCCAGTCAGAGGAGCCTGACTATCAATCGTCATCAGTCCTCCAGCCTCGGCAGGCAAATTTAAATGCTCCGGGAGCACACCTGCTGTCTTTGACCGGGTTACAACAGTCACCATGACTGTTTGATCAATGGTTAATTATTTCAGCAGTGCCTGAACGGTGGGGATGTCAATAGCGACACCAGGGCCCATCGTACTGGAAACGCTGATTTTTCGCAGATAAGTACCTTTGGCCGTCGACGGTTTCGCCTTGATCAAGGCATCAACCAGAGACAACAGGTTTTCCTGCAGCTTGTCAGCGTCAAACGAAACCTTTCCGACCGGCGCGTGAACGATACCCGCTTTTTCAACGCGATACTCGATCTTGCCCGACTTAGCTTCATTTACCGCGCGAGCAACTTCAAAAGTCACGGTGCCGACCTTGGGATTCGGCATCAGGCCACGCGGACCAAGAACACGTCCAATCTTGCCGACGGTTCCCATCATATCCGGTGTGGCAATGGCGGTATCAAATTCGAACCAGCCTTCTTTAATCTTCTCGACCAGATCATCCCCGCCAACGAAATCAGCGCCCGCTTCCTGCGCTTCGAGGGCTTTTTCCCCCTTGGCAAAAACCAGTACGCGAATCGTTTTACCGAGACCATTGGGGAGCACGACTGCACCACGAACCATTTGATCGGCTTTGCGGGGATCAACCCCAAGACGCACACAAACGTCCACCGTTTCATCAAATTTAGCAAAAGACACATCTTTAACCAGACTGATTGCTTCAGCGACGTTGTACGCCACCGCCCGATCAACTTTTGCCTTTGCTGCGCTGTGTTGTTTTCCTACCTTAGACATTTATCCAACTCCGATCCTACAGAGATTTAAACGACTTCAAGGCCCATACTGCGTGCAGTACCCTCAATGGTCTTCATGGCCCCTTCGAGATTATACGCGTTCAGGTCAGGCATTTTAAGCTTGGCAATTTCAGCAATCTGATCTTTGGTGATTTTGCCCACCTTGTCCTTGTTCGGCACACCGGACCCTTTGGGGATCTTTGCGGCCTTCATCAGCAGCACCGCCGCCGGCGGTGTTTTGGTGATGAACGAAAATGAACGGTCTGCATAAACTGTAATGACGACCGGAGTAATCATCCCGTCCTCACCCTGGGTTTTGGCATTGAATGCCTTGCAGAATTCCATGATGTTGACTCCGTGCTGACCGAGCGCGGGGCCGACCGGGGGCGAAGGGTTCGCCTTGCCTGCGGGGATCTGCAACTTTATTAATCCAATAACCTTTTTGGCCATGAGCTACTCCTTATTTTATCTGCTACCAGATCAACTGGTTTTTTCAACTTGTATAAATTCAAGCTCAACCGGCGTCACACGACCAAAGATACTGACCATAACTTTCAGCTTGGCTTTATCCGGTTTCACATCCTCGACCACTCCGGTGAAGTTAAGAAACGGCCCGTCAACGACACGCACGGTCTCCCCAACTTCGAATTCAACTTTCGGCTTCGGATGTTCAATCCCCTCCTCCATCCGACTGGTAATCTTGGCAACCTCGGCATCAGGAATCGAGGGGGGAGTGTTGCCACCACCGACAAAACCGGTCACCTTGGCCGTCCCCTTGACGACATGCCAGGTCTCGTCATTAAGCTCCATCTGCACCAGGATATATCCGGGGAAGAACTTGCGCGTTGATGTGCGCCGCTCACCGTTCTTTAGCTCGACGACCGTTTCGGACGGAATCAGCACTGCACCGAACATGTCCTCGACCCCCAAAGAGCGAATCCGCTCCTCAAGACTGAGTTTAACCTTGCTTTCAAATCCGGAGTAAGTATGCACTCCGTACCACTTCATCGTCATTGATCTACGCTTCCTTGCCGAATCAGCTCAGCAGATAACGAACAATCCGCGACAACGCGGAATCAACGAGCCAGAGAAATACAGCTACGGCCATTACCAGCGCAATAACCACCAGCGTTGAGCCGTAAGTATCGTTGCGCGTCGGCCATGTCACCTTCTTCAGCTCACCTTTAACGTTGGTGAGAAAATCGGTGGTCTTGTCAGTCACTATATCAATCCTCCATGAAGGATTTACTCGCATATTTAAATTGGCAGGCCAGGAGGGATTCGAACCCCCAACACCCGGTGTTGGAGACCGGTGCTCTAGCCGTTAGAGCTACTGGCCTGCACGAGAAAAACTTGCCGTACAGCCGCTACTTGGTTTCCTTGTGCGGCGTGTGCTTACGGCAGAACCGGCAATACTTGCTGAACTCAAGCTTGTCCGGAGTGTTCCGCTTGTTCTTGGTTGTCGTGTAGTTTCGCTGCTTGCACTCAGTACAGGCAAGGGTAACAATGTCCCGCATAATATGTTCCTAATCAGGCCCTCTTCGCCGCAACGAAGAGGGCGTGCCTTTCAAGCCAGTTACTCAATAATTTTGGCAACAACGCCGGCGCCGACGGTACGGCCACCTTCGCGAATCGCAAAGCGCAGCCCTTCGTCCATTGCGATCGGGGTGATCAGGTCGACCGTCATGGCGACATTATCGCCCGGCATGACCATCTCGATTCCTTCAGGCAGCTCGCAAATCCCGGTCACATCGGTGGTCCGGAAGTAAAACTGCGGACGATAGCCCTTGAAGAACGGGGTGTGACGGCCACCTTCTTCTTTGGTCAGAATATAGGCCTCGGCACCGAACTTGGTGTGCGGGGTGATGCTGCCGGGCTTGGCCAGAACCTGACCACGCTCGATGTCTTCGCGCTTGACGCCGCGCAACAGAATCCCGCAGTTGTCTCCCGCCTGCCCTTGATCAAGCAGCTTGCGGAACATCTCGACGCCGGTGACAACCGATTTGGCGGTCGCCTTCATCCCGACGATTTCGACTTCATCCTGAACCTTGATGACGCCGCGCTCGACCCGACCGGTGGCAACCGTACCACGCCCGGAGATCGAGAAGACGTCTTCAACCGGCATCAAAAACGGACGGTCAATGGCGCGCTCCGGCTCGGGAATGTAGCTGTCAACGGCGGCCATCAATTCGAGAACCTTGTCTTTGCCGATGGCATCATCGCGCCCTTCAAGAGCGGCCAGGGCAGATCCGGCAATGATCGGAATATCGTCGCCGGGAAAATCGTAGGACGACAGCAGTTCGCGGACTTCCAGCTCGACCAGCTCCAGCAGCTCTTCGTCGTCAACCATGTCGGCTTTGTTCAAAAAGACCACCATGGCCGGGACACCGACCTGACGAGCCAGCAGGATATGCTCACGGGTCTGGGGCATCGGACCGTCGGCGGCGGAACAGACCAGAATCGCGCCGTCCATCTGCGCGGCACCGGTGATCATGTTCTTGACATAGTCGGCGTGGCCGGGGCAGTCAACGTGTGCGTAGTGACGATTTAAAGTTTCGTACTCGACGTGGGCGGTGGCGATAGTAATCCCGCGCTCACGCTCTTCCGGGGCGTTGTCGATGGCGTCAAAGGCTTTGAATTCACCTTTGCCGGTCAGCTCCATCAAAACCTTGGTGATGGCGGCGGTCAGTGTCGTCTTGCCATGGTCAACGTGACCGATCGTCCCAATATTGACGTGGGGCTTTGTTCTCTCAAATTTTGCTTTGGCCATGCCTGAACCTCCCTTTTTAATTACCCTTTTAGCAATTTTTTATTCCGGCCCGCAGCGCGAACCAATCAACGATAAGGAGCAACAATATAGACTTTTTTTCGTGATGTAACTCCCCGCACCGACAAACAGATGGAGCCCACAACCAGAGTCGAACTGGTGACCTCATCCTTACCAAGGATGCGCTCTACCAACTGAGCTATGTGGGCAACTCATCTATCTGTTCAACGAAGGATTGACGCATTTAAAATGGAGCGGGAAACGGGACTCGAACCCGCGACCCTCAGCTTGGAAGGCTGACGCTCTAGCCAACTGAGCTACTCCCGCTCAAAAACTATCTGTAGCGCTATGGACGCTCCAGAGATCGACGACCAGTACTGACGACCGACACAACAGGTCTCCTGGGGTAATCGCATCCGCTGGTTTGTCCGGCGTGTTAATAAAAATGGTGGAGGGGGGAGGATTCGAACCTCCGAAGTCTACGACGGCAGATTTACAGTCTGATCCCTTTGGCCACTCGGGAACCCCTCCAGGGGACGCGTTCTCGTTTTTATTCAGTTTTTTTATTTCATGGACGTTGCCGCCCGTCAGCTCAATGGAGCTGGCGACAGGAATTGAACCCGCAACCTGCTGATTACAAGTCAGCTGCTCTACCTATTGAGCTACGCCAGCACAGAGGGCGTTATATACACCAGCAATCAGTCGATTGCAAGGAAAATATTCGCCTTTTTGCCGCGCGGACACCGTATATATACCGGCAGATATTCGCTTGTCAATATTTTTCCGGAAGAATATACAGCGGACCGTAACGACAGACTCAGTTGGTGCGTTTGACCCGCCGACCATCGAGAACCCACTGCTGCAGACCACCCCTGACCATGACGACATCTGTGTAGCCTTGTCCGGTCAGATATTTCACGGCGGTGGCAGAGCGTTTTCCTTTCAGACAGATCACCACAATCTTCTTGTCCCTGGGGATTTCTGCGAGGCGGGAATTCAGCTCATCAAGAGGGATGTGTACCCGTTTTGCATTATCGATATAGAACTTGTGGGCATCTTCATTGAGATTAATATCAACCAGAGTGATGTCGTCGTTAGCCAGCATGCTTGCCAGCTCACCGGTCGAGATCTTTTTGACCGCAACATCGGGCAGCGGTTTGACCGTGACCATTGGATAACCGGCTGCCTGCCAGGCCGGAATGCCTTCTCGGAAGGCATAGACATTCTTATACCCCAGTTCGACAGCTTTTTCCGCAGCACGCCAGGAAGCAACACACGTGGTTCCCAGACAGTAGAAAACCAGCTTTCTGTTTTTATCCGCAGGCAGATCAGTCGCCAGCTTATCCATAACGATATTTACAGACCCCTTGATGTGCTTGTTATCGAATTCGATAGGACTCAGCGGGAACACCACCAGAGCCCCCTCCTTCTCCATTAAGGCTTTGGTCTCTGCCGCATCGATCTCCTGGTATCCCCCTGCGGCAAGTGCAGTGGTTGAAGTTAACAGGACTGAAAGAAATCCGACCAACACCATCAACAGCAGTTTACGCATTTTTTGACCTCCATACAGAGTTACATTTTAATTATTGGCGAAAGTTAATTTTGCATAATGTGAGCCTCCTGTAAAGGTATATTCGAAAAGCCAAAGGGTAACAGTTTAGTCCCCTTTGCATGTGCCGACGCAAGCATGCCACGAGATTGCCGGGGCGTGCTCGCTCCGGATCCGCACTGCTCAAATCTGAAACCATTTACTGCCGTGGAGTTTTCTTCTGCCGA